>DATGUV010000086.1:0-5680 GCA_035301025.1 Bacillota bacterium
TTGGGTGTATGAATGATCATAAGGCATTTTGATTATTTCTTTATTATTCCACAGTAGCTCAGTGGTAGAGCAATCGGCTGTTAACCGATCGGTCGTAGGTTCGAATCCTACCTGTGGAGCCAAAACTTTAAATGGTTTATACAGTAGGAACATACATATACATGCTCCCATAGTTTAATGGTAAAACGAAGCCATGGTAAGGCTTAGCCGTCGGTTCAACTCCGGCTGGGAGCTTACAAGTAAGTAAAAAATCCTAAGAGACCTCAAAAATCAGGTCTCTTAGGATTTTTTCATTTCTTTTCCGTAATGAACCGCCAACAATGGGAAATGCATGTGTTGATGGTCTTTCTCGTGCAACGCTAATGTTCGTTGGCAAAGTTTAAGAGCGAATGTAAAGATGATGAAGAGAACCTGTAATGGATTCTCGAACATCGAATTCATGCCACCTGTGATATAGTCGAAGGTTGAAATACCAGCGATAACAATGATTTGAATCACGTAGGCACCACGAATTTTTTGTAAGTTTTTTGAGGCAAGTAGTTCATCCCTTAAAAAGCGCCTATCTACTACAAGATAGGCGCTTTTACATGTGTTAAATTGTTAATAATTGTTGAAAATCCTCTTCTGTTAAATAATTCCCAATGAAAAATTCACCGAATTCTCCATATCGAGAAGTTGCTGTATCAAATCGCATTTCATATACAATTTTCTTTAGTTGTAAGACGTCATGGGCAAAAAGTGTGACGCCCCATTCCCATTTATCAAAACCGATGGATCCGGTAATAATTTGTTTTACTTTCCCGGCATATTTTCTTCCTGTTAAGCTATGTTCGTATAATAACTTTCCGCGTTCTTCCTTTTCTAATGTATACCAATTGTCGTCACCATCACGTTTACGACTCATTGGATAAAAGGAAATATGTTCATATTTTGGTAGGATCGGTTTTAATCGTGCTTGGGTTTCTGGTAATGTTTCCGGATCAATTCCATCTTTTTCTGGTCGATATTTTGCAAGTTCGACAACAGATACGTGGGAATAGGTTGGTACTAAATACTCAGCAAATAATGATTTGTTTAAGGCGGTTTCGGTAGCTGCTAATTCTTTCATTGTTGGCCTTAGAATCATGAACATCAGGTCTGCTTGTTGACCGACCATGTGGTACATACAGTGGCTTCCTTCTTTATCTTCTTCCACATGTTCCCAGGAAGAAAGAAGGGATTGAAATTCCTTGATTGCTTGCTGCCTATTTTCCTCACTTGTATTTTTCCATTTTTCCCAATGAATGGTACGAAGGTCATGTAAGCTGTACCAACCATCCATTGTCTCTACTGGTTCTACCATGATTTCCTCTCCTTTAAAGTATGATACTTTCATGCTCATCATAGCATAAAAAAACGAATATCATAGAAGTTTAATCATTTGTTCATATTGTGTTCACAAACTTATGATTTTTATATGCTAGAATAGAAAGCAATTCAAAAAAGAGATTATTTATGAAAAATAAAAAAGGTAATTGAACTTCTATGCAAGGAGTCGATCATGCATGCAGATGATTAAAGTTGGGCTAGATTATCATGTAGCCCCTCTGGAGATTAGGGAAAAAATCACATTTTCTGAAGACGAGATTGCTACAGCTTCCAAGCTATTGCAGGACACGTATCAGATCTTGGAGCATGTCATTATTAGTACATGTAATCGCACAGAAATTTTCGCTGTTGTATCCAGTGCGGCAAAGGGTAAGAGTTCTATACAACATTTTTTCACTGAATGGTTTCAGCTCGCGGAGGGCGAATACGCTAGTTACTTTCAGGATGTAAAAGATAATGACGCTATTGAACACCTGTTTAAGCTTACGTCTGGGTTATCTTCTATGGTGTTAGGTGAGACGCAAATTTTAGGGCAAGTAAGGGATTCCTTTTTAAAAGCACAACATACTGGAACGACTGGGAAGATGTTGAATGAATTGTTTAAACGAGCCATTACATTTGCCAAGCGAGCCCATAAGGAGACGGCTTTCGGTGAGCATGCGGTTTCCATTAGTTATGTAGCTGTAGAGCAGGTAAAGAAAATGTTTCATAACCTTGAGAATATCTCTGTACTCATTATAGGTGCTGGAGAAATGGGAGAGTTGGCGTTAAAAAATATCCTAGCCGTAGGGGTGAAAGATGTTACAATCGCGAATCGTACCTTCTCGCGAGCTCAGGCATTGGCAACAGAGCACAATGCACGTGCTGTCCCAATTGAAAAACTTTCTCATACATTGCAACAGGCAGACGTACTTATTAGTTGTACAGGTTCTAGTGGATGGATCATTGGTCAAGATTTTCTCACACCTATTCAAAAAAAGAGAAATGAAAATCCTTTGTCCATTATTGATATTGCTGTTCCACGAGATGTAGAGACGTCGGTGAACCAATTACCAGGTGTCACTTTATATGATGTAGACGATTTACAATCGGTAGTGGATGAAAATATGGATGCGCGTGAGACGGCAGCACGTCAAATTTCAAAAAATATTGCTGAAGAGATTGAGTCCTATAGCGAATGGTTAAGAATGTTAGTAGCTGTTCCAATCATTCGTGCTTTGCAGGAAAAATCTGTTTCGATTCAGGAATCTACGCTTCAAAGTATTTTCCGTAAAATTCCCGATTTGACGGAAAGGGAAATGAAAGTACTGGAAAAACATACAAGTAGCATTATCCATCAACTTCTACAACAACCCATTGAAGTGGTGAAGAATATGGGAAAACAAGAACAATCAGAAGAGCAATTAGGATTGGTCAAACATATCTTTGGACTAACGACCAACGATGAAAAAATGAAACTTTAAAAAAGGAGCATGATGATGCGCACACTTGTTGTAGGTACGAGAAAAAGTAAATTAGCCCTGATTCAAACGAAATGGGTTGTGAAGCAATTAAGAAAAGCAGGAATTTCATGTCCCATTCAGGTCAAGGAAATCGATACAACTGGGGATCGAAACGTTCATGTAGCTTTGCCAAAGCTAGGCGGTGGCATTTTCTTAGAGGAACTGGAGCAAGAATTATTAAATGGAACGATCGATTTCGCTGTGCATAGTTTAAAAGATATTCCAAATTCATTACCTGCAGGAGTTCACATTGCTAGCTTTCCAGAACGGGAAGATCATAGGGATGTTTTCCTTCAGACGAGCGGGATTACTTTAGAAAAGATCCGACCTGGTGCGATTATTGGAACGAGTAGTTTACGAAGGGCAGCACAGTTGTTACGTGTTCGACCAGACGTGGAACCGAGATGGATTCGCGGGCCGATTGATGTCCGTATACAGCAAATGGTTGATGGAGACTATGACGCAATTGTCCTTGCTATGGCAGGGCTTAAGCGGCTATCCATTGGTCAAGAGTTTATTGCAGAAATTTTACCAACAGAAACGTTTTTACCAGCTATGGGGCAAGGGGCTCTAGCGATTGAATGTCGGGAAGCTGATGAAGAAGTTATTGGAATCTTGGGAAAAATTAACAGTGAATCAACAGAAAAGGCAGTACGAACCGAACGAGCTTTTGCCCATTCTTTTCACGAAGGTGACCGGGCTCCAATAGGGGCGTATGCATATGTGGAAAATGGCGTCATTCATTTACATGGCATGGTGTGTGACCAAAAAGGTGAAAGGGTGCTAGCGCACAAGGTGGCCGGAGAGGACCATCAAACAGTTGCTGAAGAAACGGCTCAAGTCCTCTTGCGTCAAGGAGCTCAAGAAATTATTACAGAAGTGCTGAAGGACGTGCGTTAAATGAAGAAGCCACTTCAAGGGAAGCGCATTGTCGTGACCAGGAATGAACCCCAAGCGAGTGCTTTTGCCAGAGACATTCAAGCACGTGGAGGAGTGCCCATCATTGCACCACTCATTCGGATCGCATGCACATATGACCGAGAAAAGATAAAAACATTACAAACATACGAATGGATGATCTTTACAAGTGCTAACGGAGTGCGTTGTTTCCATAAAGCTTTACAAGAAAATGATGCAGGAGATGTTATGAAACGCGCACGAATCGCGACAGTTGGTTCAAAAACAGCCGCAGCTTTACACGTATTTGGACGCCAAGCAGATTTTATCCCCAGTGTATATGACGCAAAAACGATGGCACCTGAATTCGTCGCTTCACAGCAACCGACAGGAAAAGTATTAATTGTTCATGGGCGGTTATCAGGCACCATCCTTCAAGAGGATTTTCAGGCAGCAGGGATTGCATTTGATTGTTTAGAAGTATACGCCACCCTACAAAACGAGGAAGAAAGACCGCGATTAAAGGAAGTCACACATCAAGAAATAGATGTCATAACGTTTATGAGCCCGTCTACAGTAGATGCTTGGATGAATATGATCCCTCATCCAGAAACTTTTCATGAAAAAATAGTCGTTTGTATTGGCAGTACTACGCAGAAACGGGCACGGGAACGGGGATTTACCAATGTATATGTTCCAGAAGTTTTCACCGCAGAAGGAATGCTTACATGCATGGAACAAGTGATTGAAAAGAGAGGAAGAGGGTAGATGACAAACATACAATTTAAACGACACCGACGCTTGCGCAGTTCAAAAGGGATCCGTTCCCTCGTGCGGGAGACGCATATTACTGTGGATGATTTAACATATCCTTTATTTGTGATCGAAGGAGAGGGGATTAAACGGGAAGTGCCATCCATGCCTGGGGTATATCAACATTCCCTTGATCAGTTGGAAGAAGAGATTCAAGAAATTTCCGCTTTAGGCATTCCGGCCATTATGCTGTTTGGTATTCCCAAAGAAAAGGATGCTGAAGGTACAGGAGCCTATGCAGATACAGGAATTGTTCAAGAAGCGACACGTTTAATTAAGCGCGTCGCACCAGAACTGCTTGTTATTGCTGATACGTGTCTATGTGAATACACTTCCCACGGGCATTGTGGCGTCATTGGAGAAGTGGACGTAGATAATGATGCATCTTTAGAATTGCTCGCGCGAACGGCGGTGTCACAAGCAAAAGCAGGAGCGGATATCATTGCACCTTCGAATATGATGGATGGATTTGTTGTGAAGATTCGCATGGCACTTGATGGGGCAGGATTTTCCCATATTCCAATCATGTCCTATGCGGTTAAATATGCATCCGCATTTTACGGACCTTTTCGGGATGCGGCAGATAGCACTCCTTCCTTTGGAGACCGGAAAACATATCAAATGGATCCAGCCAATCGCTTAGAAGCACTTAGAGAAGCTATGTCAGATGTGGAGGAAGGGGCAGATTTTCTCATTGTAAAACCGGCTCTCGCCTATCTTGATGTTGTAAGGGACGTCAAAGAAAATACGAACATCCCAATCGTCGCTTATAACGTTAGTGGTGAATATGCCATGGTTAAAGCAGCGGCGGAAAAAGGATGGTTGGATGAACAAGGCGTCGTCATGGAAAAAATCCTGGCAATGAAACGAGCAGGGGCAGATATCATCATCACCTATTTTGCGAAAGATGTAGCTACATGGCTGCAACAATAAACAATTGGAGGGTAGAACATGAAATGTACACAATCAACAGATGCGTATAAAGAAGCGGTGGATTTAATGCCTGGAGGGGTCAACTCCCCTGTGCGAGCCTTTGCTTCCGTAGGCATGTCACCAATTTTTATGGAAAAAGGAAGCGGATCAACGATTACAGATATTGA
>DATGUV010000087.1:0-28172 GCA_035301025.1 Bacillota bacterium
AAGTGAAATAATTGTTACTTTTAAAAACAATGAGTTAGATTAGTGGAAATTCATTTCGAATCCCGTTATAGTTAGAGAGGACATTTAAGGAGGAGGATTAGGTTTGGATGTATTTAAGCGTTTACAACAGTTTTATTGGCCTTATAAAAAATACTTTATCTATTCACTTATTAGTTTATTATTTGTGACGAGTATTACTGTTGTATATCCAATTGTTTTGCAAATAACGATTGATGATGTTGTATTAAAAGATCGTTTTGATTTAATTCCATGGATTGCCCTTGTGTTTTTCGGTTTAATGGGAATTAAAGGAATCGCAACATTCATTCATCAATATTTAGGAGATTTATTTGGTGTAACAGCGGTCTATAAAGTTCGCGAATCATTGTATGAGAAACTACAAACACTTTCGTTTACGTATTATGACAACTCAAAAACAGGAGATATTATGTCTCGTTTAACGGAAGATGTAGAACGTTTTCGTATGTTCTTATCTCTAGGATTTGCCGAACTTGTTCGAATACTTTTATTAATTGGGTTTAGTTTGGCAGTGATGTTTTACTATTCTGTTCCACTTGCTTTTGTGACGATGGCTGCAATGCCTTTTTTAATTGTTGTTGTTCTTCGTTTTGATAAACGAGTACACCCAGCTTTTAGAAGAATTCGTAAATCATTCGGAAAATTGAATACACGTGTACAAGAAAATATTAGTGGAATGCACACGGTAAAATCATTATCTCGAGAAGATTTTGAGGTTGATCGTTTTACTAAAAGTAATGATGATTACCGTCAAAGATATTTAGAATCTGCATCTATTATGGCAAAATTCTTTCCGCTAATGGAAGTTATCGGAAATATTTGTGCAGTCGCTTTACTTGCTTTTGGAGGTTTTTTAGTCATTGATGGCTCTCTTGCATTAGGGGAACTCGTTGCCTTCTTTAGTTTAGTTTGGTACATTCTTGGACCGATTATGGGATTAGGATTTGTTGTGAACTTATTTTCACAATCCAAAGCTTCGGGTGAGCGCATTATAGAAATATTAGATATGGATAATCAAATTAATGAAGTTCCAAATCCAATAGAAGAGCGTATACAAGGAGATGTTGTTTTTGAAAATGTTTCTTTAGAATATACGAAAGATGGGGAAGCAGCTCTTCATGATATTTCCTTCGAAGCACCAAAAGGTAAAATTGTCGGTTTAATCGGCGCTACTGGATCAGGGAAAACGACATTAACTCAATTAATTCCTCGTTTTTATGAACCTTCAAAAGGACATATTTCCATTGATGGCAAACCGGTAACAGATTATTCATTACGTGCTTTACGTGGGGCAGTAGGATTTGTTCTACAAGAGCCATTTTTATTTTCCATGACGATTCGAGATAATATTGCTTACGGGAACCCTGAAGCAACAGAAGAAGATATTATTGAAGCGGCTAAGCGTGCACAAGCCCATGATTTCATTATGCAGATGCCTAAGGGTTATGACACCTTATTAGGAGAACGCGGAATGGGATTATCAGGCGGACAGAAGCAACGAATTGCTATTGCACGTGCCCTATGCATTAACCCACAAATTTTAATTTTCGACGATGCTACTTCAGCTGTTGATATGGAAACAGAATATGCAATACAACAAGCTTTAAAAGAAGCGATGAAAGGAAGAACTTCCTTTATTATTGCTCACCGAATCTCTTCTTTAAAGCATGCGGATGAAATATTAGTATTGGATGATGGAGAAATTATAGAGCGTGGAACTCATGATGAATTACTAGCAAATAAAGGTGCATATGAACGAATTTATCAAATCCAATATCAAGATCGGGATTTAGTCATGGGTCAGACGGAAGAACGGAGGGAAGAGACATATGCAGAATAAACAAGAAGAGCAAATGCTCGATAAAAGACATATTAGTCGCTTCCACTATACGATTGATCAAGCAATTGAAAAGCCTTTTAACTGGCAACAAATTTGGCGGTTGCTAACATATTTAAAACCATATTCAAAGAATTACTTGCCAGCTGCAATAATAGCCATGTTAGTTTCGACTGCAATTCGGCTCATTGTACCCATACTAATTGGTAAAGTTGCTATTGATGTTGCAATTAAAAATAAAGACACAACCATGCTAACATATTTAGTTCTTATTGTCGGAGGATTATATGCGTTAAGCTATATTGCGAATGTGTTTAGAATTAAATGGGTAAACATTTTAGGACAGAATGCTATTTTTGATATGAGGCAAGAATTGTTTTCACATGTACAACGATTGTCCCATCGTTTCTTTGATGAGCGATCAGCTGGGTCCATTTTAGTTCGTATTTTAAATGACATCAACTCATTACAAGAGTTATTTACGAATGGAATAATCAATTTACTTATGGACCTGGTTACTTTGTTTGGAATTGTTGTAATTTTATTCGTGCTTAGTCCAAAACTTGCAATTGCTATTATGGTCATTTTGCCAATCATGTTTTACATTTCAACAGCATTAAGACGCACGATTCGTAAAACATGGCAACAAGTACGCATCCAGCAATCCCGGTTAAACTCACATTTGAATGAAAGCATTCAAGGAATTCGCATCACTCAATCGTTTACACAAGAGAAACAGAATGAGGAATACTTTGAAGTTGTCAATGGGGCAACGTTCAGAAGTTGGCGCGAAGCTACAAGAAAGAGTGCTTTCTTTAGACCTTTCGTGGAAATGAGTAATGCTGTAGGAACAGTTATTTTAATAACGTATGGATCGTTCTTGATCCTTCAAGGTGTTGACAATGGTGGAATTGAAGTTGGTACATTTGTGACATTCGCATTCTTTTTAGGAATGTTCTGGGACCCGATTTCAAGACTTGGGCAAATGTATAACCAGTTACTCGTTGCAATGGCTGCATCTGAGCGGATTTACGAATTTCTAGATGAAAAGCCTAACGTAGATGAAATTGAAAATGCGTATGAATTTCATGAAATGCAAGGAGAAATCGAATTTGATCATGTGAAGTTTGCTTATGAAGAAGACCGAACCGCTTTACATGATATATCGTTACATGTTGATGCAGGAGAGACAATCGCTCTTGTAGGTCATACTGGAAGTGGTAAGTCGACGATTGCGAACTTAATTAGTCGCTTTTACGACCCGGTAGCAGGATCCGTTAAAATTGATGGACATGATTTACGTGATGTTTCTCTTGGTCAATTAAGAGAGCGTATTAGTGTCGTCTTACAAGATACATTTATATTCTCTGGTACGATTATGGAAAACATTCGTTTTGGTAAACCTACTGCTACTGATGAAGAAGTGTATAAAGCTGCTCAAGCTGTAGGAGCAGATGATTTCATTCAAAAACTACCACAACAATATGAAACAGAAGTAGAAGAGCGTGGTAGTATCCTTTCCGCAGGTGAGCGGCAATTATTATCTTTTGCACGTGCATTGCTAGCAGATCCAAGTATATTGATCCTTGATGAAGCTACAGCAAGTATTGATACGGAGACAGAAGTGAAAATTCAAGAAGCATTAAACATATTGCTCAAAGGGCGAACAGCTATTATTATTGCACATAGATTATCTACAATTCGAGATGCGGATACGATTTATGTGCTTGAGCAAGGACGCATCTTAGAGCATGGCAGTCACGATGTTTTAATGAAAGAAAAAGGGGAGTATTTCTCCTTGATTCGTTCTCAATTCCGAATGCTCGATTCTATGTAAATAGAAAAATATGTTATACTAATGTAAGAATATAAAATAGCATATTAAATATTATTTATACATGGAAACCTTATAATGTATTTAAAAAAATATAAATGACATATATACAACATGTAGAGTAGGCATTATGCTGAAACTACATGTTGTATCCTTTTTTATATACATTATTGAATTTCATAATACGTATGTTATGCCATTTCACTAGAGCATGTAGTTCCGTTGGAGCTTTCGAAACTACATGTTGTATTGACATAGCTGATTTTGGTCATTATGATAATCATTCACATGTATGAGGATGCAAAAGTATAGGCTTTGAAATACGTAAAGTGATGGAGGATAGTTTAACATGATACGTGATTTTGCAGTTATCGGTCTTGGACGATTCGGTGGTAGTATTTGCAAGGAACTTAGTGAAGAGGGAATGCAAGTGTTAGCTATTGATATGAATGAAGAGCGTATTAATCAATATAAAGATATTGCATCTTATGCAGTAATAGCTGATTCGACAAATGAAACAGCTTTAAGAGAACTTGGGATTGACAGCATTGATCATGTAATTATTGCTATTGGCGACAATATTCAAGCGAGTATTTTAACAACGGCAATTTTGACCGACTTAGGAATTAAAAAAATTACTGTAAAAGCACAAAATGATCATCATGAAAGAATTCTCGAGAAAATTGGTGCCCACCAAGTGATTCACCCAGAAAGAGATATGGGAAGAAGAATCGCACATAGCATTATTTCAAATAACATTTTGGACTATCTAGATTTATCAGAACAACATAGTATAGTAGAAGTAAAAGCAAGTGATAAAATGATTGGAAAGACATTGTTACAGTTAGACATTCGAGTACATTATGGATGTAACGTTGTAGCTATTAAACAAGGAAGTAACATAAACGTATCTCCTAGTGCACATTATCAATTACAACCAGAAGATATATTAATTGTCATCGGCTCTAATGAGGACATTTCACGTTTTGAAAAACATTTAGTCATTTAAATTAGAAAAAGGGCCTCTATCTCGATTCTCGAAATAGAGGCCCTTTTGTTTATACTTCCATAATAATTGGAAGAACCATTGGTCTACGTCTTGTTTTTTCAAATAAGAATGGTGCAATGGTATCTGTAATTTCATTTTTAATCTCTGACCATTGAGTCGTTCTGCGTTCCATCACTTTATTCAAGTGGGAAGCAACTAGTTTTTGTGCTTCATTGATTAAATCCTCAGATTCACGCATGTACACAAATCCACGAGAAATAATATCTGGTCCGGATGCGATTTTAAATTCTTTCATGTTAATACTTACAACTACAATAACGAGACCTTCTTCTGATAAGATCCGGCGGTCACGTAATACGATATTTCCAATATCACCAATTCCGCTACCATCTACATAAACAGATCCGGCTGGAATTTTACCAACGACAGATGCTTCTTCACTACTTAACGCAAGAACATCTCCATTGTCCATAATAAATGAATTGTCAGTATCGACTCCACAACCTTCTGCCAAGAGGGTGTGTTGATTCATCATTGAATATTCACCATGGATTGGCATAAAGAACTTCGGTTGCATCAAGCGTAACATTAACTTTTGTTCTTCTTGGCTTCCATGACCTGAAGTGTGGATTTGACTTGCTTTTCCGTGAACAACTTCGGCTCCTGCACGAGTAAGTTTATTAATGGTACGACTAACACTAATGTTGTTTCCTGGGATTGGAGTGGATGAAAATACAACCGTATCATCAGGAATAATTTGAATTTGACGATGCGTTCCATTTGCAATTCTAGATAATGCTGCCATTGGTTCCCCTTGAGAACCTGTACATAAAATGACGATTTCATTGGCAGGTAAACGATTGATTTGGTGTGCATCAACAAATGTATCTTTTGGTGCTTGAATATATCCTAATTCTTGTCCAATTGTAATTGCTGACTCCATACTACGTCCGAAAACAGCGACTTTACGATTGTTTTTAACGGCTGCATCCACTACTTGTTGCAATCGATAGATGTTCGAAGCAAATGTTGCAAAAATAACTCGTCCTTCTACACGATTAAATAATTCGTTAATATTTTTACCTACAGAGCGCTCAGACATTGTAAAGCCTGGTACTTCACTGTTTGTACTATCTGATAAGAGGCATAAAACTCCTTCTTTACCAATTTCTGCCATTTTAGCAATGTTTGCTTCCTCACCAACTGGTGTGAAATCAAATTTAAAATCTCCAGTGTGTACGATATTTCCTGGTGGTGTCTTAACGACAACTCCATAGGAATCTGGAATACTGTGTGTTGTACGGAAAAAACTAATTGATGTTTTACGGAATTTAATGACATCTTCTTCTTGAATGGTAATTAATGTTGCATTACGTAATAAGCCGTGTTCTTCAAGTTTATTACGAATTAAACCGATCGCTAACGGTCCACCATAAATTGGCACATTTACTTCTCTTAATAAATACGGAATTCCACCGATATGGTCTTCATGTCCATGAGTTATGAAGAGTCCTTTAATTTTTTCTTTATTTTGAATTAAATACGAATAATCTGGGATAACGTAATCAATTCCGAGTAACTCATCTTCTGGGAATTTAATACCAGCATCAATGAGAATAATCTCGTCTTGAAATTGAACTCCATACGTGTTTTTCCCAATTTCATCTAGACCGCCTAAGGCAAATACTGCCGTTTGGTCATTTTTTACAAATTTCATTTGCTTACACTTCCTCCACTTTAAAATCTTCTGATAGTTGTTCATACTTTAAGTGCTCTTCATGGAGTGGTTGAATAAATTCAATGTTATATGTGCGATCTAATAATTTCTTTCTTACTTCACCTTGTGATTCAGCTTCAATATATAAGCTTTTTGTACGCTCGCGTACTGGGTATTCTTCAGGGGATTCCTGATACAATACTTTAAAAATCATCATTATCTCTCCTATTTTTATCTTGTAATATATGATGGATTGTGTTGATTTCCTTATTTTTCCTGTATAATTCCATAGAAAAAAGGTTTTTGTGAATATACACAAAAATAATTGAAATCATCCATTGTTAATCTTTTTTAAAAATCCCGTCCGTACTTGTTCTTCTTCATCAAACATTCCGTCGCTACCTATGCTCATCTATCGTACCACACTTCATACATGATTGGTCTATATTTTATTTATCGTAGTCATTTTTTATTGCTGAAGGTACTTCTTTTTTACGTAAGAATTCCTTGACTTTTTTCTTCAACTTTTCTCTCAGGCGTTTCAACATAGTATATCGAACTCCTTTAAAGTTGACTAAAATCGCATAAAACATTCTACCGATCCAATCCTCTTAATATATAGTATAGTATGATTTGGGAAATAAAGAAATAAAAATCGACTATATTTACAAATTTCTTTTAAAATACGAAGGAATATTGCTATTAAGTAGGATATATTCACGTTTTAATACATGCATGACTGTGCCCCATATTATGGTGGAATGCTCAAAAGAATGTATATACAAGTGTCAACTGGTATTCTTTATTATAATCGAAGATCGGATTCTCATACAGATCAATTTCTAATAGGAGAAGTTTGACTGTTCCTAAAAGAATGCATAAGATACAAACGAGAGATTCCTTTGTGGAGGAGAATTGAAAGGGATGGTAACATGGATAAAAAAATAGTGTTTTTTGATATTGATGGAACGCTTGTTGATGCGAATAAAGAAGTGCCAGCATCCACAAAAAAAGCCATTAAAATGCTTCAGGATAAAGGAATTATTGTTGCATTATCTACGGGAAGGCCGCCTTTTTTATATGAACACATTCGTAAAGAATTACAAATCGATACATACATCAGTTTTACAGGACAACATGTTGTATTTGAAGGACAGCTTATTTACAGTAAACCAATAGAAGAGCGAATTGTTACGAGCTTATATAACGATGCTATGAAACAAAATTATCCAATGATGCTTATGAGTGATTCAGAGATGATTGCAACAATCGATGATCATCCACATATGATTGAAGGGCTGGAGCCACTAAAGTATGATTATCCACCATTACATCATACATTTCATGAAACGGAAACCATTTATCAAATATTGTTATTTTTAGAAGAGGAGTATGAAGAAACATTTTTACGACCATATGATTCTTGTCAATTTATTCGTTGGCATAAATATGCTTGTGATATTTTACCTAGTGGAGGATCCAAGATTGTTGGTGTTGAAAAAGTGCTTGAAGCAGCATCCATTTCTAATAATCATGCCTATGCATTTGGAGATGGAATGAATGATTTAGAAATGATTGAACATATTGGAACCGGAATTGCGATGGGAAATGCTGTGCAGCCGTTAAAGGATATTGCGCAGTTTACAACAACAGATGTAGATCAAGACGGAGTTTGGAACGCATTAAAAAAATTATCATTAATTTAATTATAAGAGGGAGCACGATTTGTGCTTCCTCTCAATATTTTATTTATCCAAAATGTAACGTGATTTTATTTGTATTACTCAATTTCTTTTGCATTTGCAGGAATTTCAAAAGGATGTTTCTTAGAAATATGATCATAAAACATAATTCCTTGTAAATGATCTATTTCATGCTGGAAAACAATCGCTGCATACCCACGTAATCTGATTTTTTGTGGTTGCCCTTCTTTATCAAAAGCTTGTACAGTTATTCGGGCATTCCTTACAACATATCCTTCGACATCCCGGTCAACAGATAAACATCCTTCACCATTTGCTAAATAAGCTTGTTCAACAGAGTGGCTCACAATTTTAGGATTAAATAATTGATAGCTATGAAGGTTATCTTTTTTATCATAAAAATGGGCGACAAAGATTTGTTTACTAATGCCAAGTTGCGGTGCTGCAAGACCAACACCAGAACGTAGATTGTATTTTTCGGCAATTTCCTCATCTTGACTGTTCTTTAAATACTCCAACATATCATCTGCAATTTTTTGATCTTCTGCTGTAGGTGGAATTGCCACATCTTCAGCTACTTTACGTAAGGCTGGATGGCCTTCTCTTACAATATCTTTCATTTGAATCATATTTATCACTTCCTAAGTTCGGTATTCATTTAATTATAATGTTCGTGGATACGAATTCAATGATATCATAATCTTTTCAAATTATAATAAGAAACGCATTAAAAAACATGGTTCATGAAATGTATAATTTGTGCTATAATTTTATGGGCTGATATGTTCATCGATTATACGATTCGTATATTTCTTCCCACTTGATCTTTTTACTAGGGATTAATTTATGAAAGGTATGTAATTGGTAATGTTATCAAACGAATGATACATAAAAGTTCAACTTTAAGAGTAGGGGGATCACGTTGATGCGTAAAATGGGATTCATGATTGTAGGGGCTGGATTACTCTTAGCGTTATCTGGTTGCTTCGGTAAAGCTTCTATAGAAGAACAGATTTATGACGTATTAGAGGAAACAGTAACGTTAGAAAAACCATTTGTAGATCAGCAAAAGGATATTGCAGCGGCTGAGAAAAGAGAAAAAGAAATCTTTGAAGAAATTTCTTCACTATCGTCTGATCAAATGGATGAAATTCAAGCATTAGCAGAGGAAGCATTTGAGGCAATTGAAAAGAGAGAAGGATACATTCAAACTGAAAAAGAGAGCATGGATGCATCTAAAAAGGAATTTGAGAAAATACCATCTTTAGTAGAGGATATTGAAGATGATTCTGTGAAAGAAGAAGCTCAGGGTGTTGTAGAAGCAATGAATCATCGGTATGAAGAATTTGATGTACTGCATACATCGTATAAAGAAACGTTAGCAATGGAAAAAGAATTATATTCTTTATTAAAAGATGAAGAAACGGAAATGTCTGTTGTGACAGACCAACTGATTGATTTAAATGAACACTATGAACAAGTGATTGAAGCAAATAAAACTTTTAATGAGTATACAGCACAATATAATGAACAAAAACAGGCGTTTTATAAAGCCACTGAATTAAATATTACATTTGAGGAAAACTAAATTACTGATGTTCATGAATGTTATCAAATTTATTGTATGCTACTTTACAACCATATGTAGTTCTGTTAAGTCTCTTGAAACTACATGCGGTAATGAAGTAGCTATTTTTCTCTACATATAATTGCGTACAATCTAAGGAATGACAAGAGGATAGAATTCCTTCGTGTCGGGATATAAAAAGGTGTTTTTACGTATATATGACGCCTAGACTAGTACAGTTCCCTTCATTAACTATAACAGTTTGCAGGAAATCGAATACACCTTTATGTAACAGTTGAAACAGCCATTGAAAATGAAACTAAATAATAGAAACAAAGTGATTGACCTAATGGGTAGTTATGGGCTAAACTCTTAATATAAACAAATTTGTACTAGTTGTTTTTACAAACACAATATAACAGTTTCGCAGGTAACCTAAACAAATATAGGTGAATAAAGATTACACGTAAAAACAACAAATGAAAGTAAAAAAGAAGAAAATGTGATATAGAAAGGAAGAGGTGACCATTTATGAAACCCGTATTAGAAAATATTGAGAGTCAATTTGAGACATTCCAAGTTTTGAATGAAGAGGGTAAAATTGTAAATGAAGAAGCAATGCCTGATTTATCAGATGAGGAATTAAAAGAATTAATGCGTAGAATGGTGTTTACGCGTGTGTTAGATCAACGTTCCATTGCATTAAATCGACAAGGACGTTTAGGGTTTTACGCACCAACTGCAGGACAAGAGGCTTCACAGTTGGGAAGTCAGTTCGCACTTGAAGAAGGAGACTATATTTTACCAGGATATAGAGATGTACCACAATTAATTTGGCATGGTCTCCCACTGTATCAAGCATTTCTATTCTCTCGTGGACATTTTCACGGAAACGAAATGCCTGAAGGAGTACGTGCATTAAACCCACAAATCATTATTGGTGCACAGTACGTACAAGCTGCAGGAGTAGCTTTAGGTATGAAGAACCGCAAGAAAGAAAATGTTGCCATTACGTATACAGGTGACGGAGGAACTTCACAAGGTGATTTTTATGAAGGAATTAACGTAGCAGGAGCATACCAAGCACCAGCCATCTTCATTATCCAGAACAACTATTTTGCTATCTCCGTACCAGTAGAGAAACAAACTGCAGCTAAAACCTTAGCTCAAAAAGCAGTAGCGGCTGGAATAGAAGGTTATGTTGTTGACGGAATGGATGTACTTGCAATGTACGCTGTAACAAAGCATGCTCGTGATAAGGCAATTCGTGGGGAAGGTCCTACATTAATTGAGGCGTTAACATATCGTTATGGACCTCACACAATGGCGGGAGACGATCCTACACGTTACCGTACGGAGGACCTTGATAGCGAATGGGAGAAAAAAGACCCAATTGTTCGCTTCCGTACATTCCTAGAAGCTAAAGGCTTATGGTCTGAAGATGAAGAAAATGAAGTGATTGAAAAAGCGAAAGAAGATATTCGCGCTGCAATTAAAAAAGCAGATGAATACCCGAAACAAAAGGTAACAGATTTTATTTCTCATATGTTCGAGGAGCTCCCTGTTCAGTTACAAGAACAGCATGACGAATATAAAGCAAAGGAGTCGAAATAACCTATGGCACAAATGACAATGATTCAAGCAATTACAGATGCACTTCGCACGGAACTAAAAAATGATGAAAATGTTCTCGTGTTTGGAGAAGACGTAGGTCATAATGGCGGTGTCTTCCGTGCAACAGAAGGACTACAAAAAGAGTTTGGAGAAGAGCGTGTATTTGATACTCCTTTAGCAGAATCGGCAATTGGTGGATTAGCCATCGGGTTGTCAATCGAAGGATTCCGTCCAGTGCCAGAAATTCAATTCTTCGGATTCGTATTTGAAGTAATGGATAGTGTTGCAGGACAAATGTCGAGAATGCGTTATCGTTCAGCAGGTAGTGAAACAGCACCTGTTACGATTCGTTCACCATTTGGTGGAGGAGTAGCTACTCCTGAGATGCACGCAGATTCACTTGAAGGACTAATGGCTCAAACACCAGGACTTAAAGTTGTAATTCCATCAACTCCATATGATGCGAAAGGTTTACTTATTGCTTCCATTCGCGATAATGATCCGGTTGTGTTTTTAGAGCACATGAAATTATACCGTTCATTCCGTGAAGAAGTACCTGAAGAAGAATATACAATTGAACTTGGAAAAGCAGATGTGAAACGTGAAGGAAATGATGTTACAATTGTCACATATGGTGCTATGGTTCATGCAAGCTTAAAAGCTGCAGAAGAACTTGCTGAAGATGGCGTAGATGTGGAAGTCATTGATTTACGTACAATTTCCCCGTTTGATATTGAAACAGTTGTGGAATCTGTTAAGAAGACAAACCGTGTAGTTGTTGTACAGGAAGCACAACGTCAAGCAGGTATCGCTGCAACAGTTGCAACAGAAATTCAAGAAAGAGCAATTTTACACCTTGAAGCACCAATTATGAGAGTAACTGCACCTGATACGGTATACCCATTTGCAGCAGCTGAAGGTTTATGGCTACCTGATCATGCAGATATTAAAGAAAAGGTACAAGAGGTTATGAACTTTTAAATAATTGAATGATAGGAGGTAGATTTCATGGCATTTGAATTTAAACTACCAGATATTGGTGAAGGAATTCACGAAGGTGAAATCGTCAAATGGTTTATTAAAGAAGGTTCCGAAATTAAAGAAGATGATACACTTTGTGAAGTACAAAACGATAAAGCAGTAGTTGAAATCCCATCCCCAGTGGAAGGGACAGTAGAGAAGATTCATGTTGAGGAAGGTACAGTAGCGGTTGTAGGAGACACACTCGTAACAATTGACGCACCTGGATATGAATCAGAGGATTCTGAAGAAGAAGAGGCACCTGCTGAAGAGAAGAAAGAAGAAGCAGCGAACAAGGAAGAAGCAACAGAAGAGAAGAAAGAAAAAGCTGAAACTCCGCAAGCTGCACCAGAAAAAGGTGAGCGCGTCATTGCAATGCCTTCTGTTCGTAAATATGCACGTGATAAAGATGTGACAATAAGTGATGTTCAAGGATCTGGTAAAAATGGTCGTATTTTAAAAGAAGATGTGGACCAATATTTACAAGGAGATCAAGAAAGTGCACCAGAATCTACAGAGGAAACATCTGAGGACACAGGGACAGCTGAGAAACAAGCAGTTGCAACAACAGGTGAATATCCTGAAACTCGAGAGAAAATTAAAGGTATTCGTAAGGCAATTGCAAATGCAATGGTTCAATCAAAAACAAAAGCGCCACATGTTACTTTATTAGATGAAGTAGATGTAACAGAACTTGTCGCACATCGTAAGAAGTTTAAAGAAGTGGCTGCAGAACAAGACATTAAGCTTACATATTTACCTTATGTAGCAAAAGCTCTTGTTTCGGCTCTGAAAAAACACCCAATTTTAAACGCTGCTGTGGATGATGAAACAGAAGAAATTGTTCATAAGCATTATTACAATATTGGGATTGCAGCTGACACAGATAAAGGCTTACTCGTTCCAGTTGTAAAAGATGCAGATCGCAAGTCAATCTTTAATATTTCTGAAGAAGTAGGCGAACTTGCAAATAAAGCAAGAACAGGTAAACTAACTACAGAGGAAATGAGCGGCGCTTCATGCACGATTACAAATATCGGCTCTGCAGGCGGACAGTGGTTTACACCAGTTCTTAATTACCCTGAAGCGGCTATTTTAGGAATCGGGCGTATTGCTGAGAAGCCAGTTGCACGTAATGGTGAAGTAGTTATTGCACCAGTACTTGCATTATCACTCAGCTTTGACCATCGTATTGTTGATGGTGCAACTGCTCAATTAGCTTTAAATCAAGTGAAGCGTTTGTTAAATGATCCCCAATTAATCATGATGGAGGCGTAATAATATGGTAGTAGGAGATTTCCCAATTGAAGTTGATACGTTAGTAGTCGGTGCAGGACCAGGTGGATATGTTGCAGCTATTCGTGCAGCACAACTTGGACAAAAAGTAACAATCGTTGAAAAAGGATCTCTTGGAGGAGTGTGCTTAAACGTTGGATGTATTCCTTCTAAAGCTCTCATTCAAGCAGGTAATCAAGTGCAACAATCTCATGGTAATGAGGAAATGGGAATTACAACAGAGAATGCATCTGTTGATTTCTCAAAAGTACAAGAGTGGAAAGGGAAAGTCGTTAATAGACTTACAGGTGGTGTTGAATCCCTTTTAAAAGGAAACAAAGTAGATATTGTTGAAGGTGAAGTATACTTTGTTGATGACCATAATGTACGTGTGATGGATGAAAATAGTTCACAAACATATACATTTAAGAACTGTATTATTGCAACAGGTTCTACACCAATTGAAATTCCATCCTTTAAGTTTTCTGAGCGTGTACTTGATTCATCGGGCGCTCTCAACTTAAAAGAAATTCCTAAGAAATTAGTTGTTATTGGTGGAGGATACATTGGTGTTGAGCTTGGCTCTGCATATGCAAACCTTGGCTCTGAAGTAGTGATTGTTGAAGGTGGTAAAGATTTATTTAACGGTATGTTTGAACGTCAAATGACGCAAATCGTTAAACGTCGCCTGAAAAACAAAGGTGTTAAAATTATTACGGATGCAATGGCTAAGGGTGTTGAAGAAGATGATAATGGCGTAAAAGTAACATATGAGGCAAAAGGTAAAGAGGAAGTAGTTGAATCAGATTACGTACTCGTTACTGTTGGTCGTCGTCCAAACACTTCAGAAATTGGTTTAGAACAAGCTGGGATTGAATTAGATGATCGTGGTCTTGTAAAAATTGATAACCAGTGCCGTACATCTGTTAAAAACATTTATGCAATTGGAGATATTGTTAAAGGACAACCACTTGCACACAAAGCTTCTTATGAAGGAAAAGTAGCTGCTGAAGCCATTAGTGGTGAAAAATCTCAAATTGATTACTTAGCAATGCCAGCAGTCGTATTTAGTGATCCAGAAATTGCGACAGTTGGATATACAGATAAAGAGGCAGAAGAAGCGGGATATAAAGCAAAAGTATCTAAATTCCCATTTGCAGCAAACGGAAGAGCATTATCTCTAAACGATAGTGACGGTTTCTTAAAACTCGTTACACGTGAGGAAGATGGCTTAGTGATCGGGGCACAAATTGTTGGTCCAAGCGCAAGCGATATGATCGCTGAGATTGGTTTAGCCATTGAAGCTGGAATGACTGCTGAAGATATCGCCCTTACAGTACATGCACATCCAACATTAGCTGAAATTACAATGGAAGCTGCTGAAGTAGCACTAGGCACTCCAATTCATATGATGTAAAAAACAAAAAGAGCTGTTCTAATGAACGGCTCTTTTTTTAGTGAATGAATTTCATTATTCGAACAATAGCTACCTGACTACATGTGGTAGGTAGCATAACATATGTATTATGAAATTCATTAAAGTTTCAATTGACGGTGTTTTTAATACACGGTAAACTTAAATTCTAGTAACTACATATATATATAAACAAGAGATTCATAGGGGGAACATAAATGCGTAAGGTAACTTATATAGGTGTTGTATTACTGCTATTACTCTTTGTCGCTACAGCTTGTGGACAAAAAGAAACGGCAGAACCTGAAGATCCATCACAAGCGGATGGGGTAGCAACAAATGAAGAAGCGGAAGAAGATGAAGTTGGAGAAGAAAATAGTGAAGAAGCGGATGATGAAGAAGAGGAAGTAGAAGAAACAGAGGAAGAGATAGAACCTACATATACGATTGATGATATTTGGCAAATTGTGCCGATTGAGGATGCAAATGAAGATGTCGCTTTAATTACAATTGACGATGCACCAGATAAATATGCTTTAGAAATGGCTCATACATTAAAAGAATTAGATGTTCCAGCGATCTTTTTTGTAAATGGCCACTTTATTGAAACAGATGAAAAAAAGGAAATATTAAAAGAAATTCATGAACTAGGTTTTACGATTGGAAACCATACATATAGTCACGCAGACTTACAATCACTGAGTGAGGAAGAGCAGTATGATGAAATTGTTCAAGTGAATGATATGGTCGAAGAAATTATTGGTGAACGTCCAAAGTTTTTCCGTGCACCTTTTGGACAAAATACCGATTATAGTAAATCTGTAGCGGAAGACGAAAGTATGGTACTGATGAATTGGACATATGGTTATGACTGGGATGCAGCATATCAAACAAAAGAGTCAATTACAGATATTATGCTCCATGCACCTGAACTACGAAGCGGTGCAAACTTATTAATGCATGATCGTGAATGGACCAATGCGGCGTTAGCAGATATTGTTACTGGTTTAGAGGAACAAGGATATGAATTAATTGATCCTAAGGAGATTGAAACAATTCAATAATGGGAAAAGCTGTTTCTTTTATGGAACAGCTTTTTCTTTTTGCGTCAAAACATGCTATCGTTATACATATAAAGAATGATGAAGTTAGGAGGCATATCATGAATTTTGAAACACGTGTTACACGTTTATTTGATATTACATATCCAATTGTACAAGGTGGATTAGCCCATTTGGCATATGCAGAGTTGGCTGCATCTGTTTCAAATGCTGGATGTTTAGGGCAAATAACAGCAATGAGCTTAGAGACACCTGAACAATTACGTGAAGAAATTAAAAAAGTACGTCAGTTAACAAACAAGCCTTTTGGTGTGAATTTTGCTATCGGTCAACAAAGAAGACCTTTTGAAGAAATGGTAGAAGTTGCTATTGCTGAAAAAGTACCGGCTATTTCGATAACAGGAGGAAACCCAGCACCTGTCTTAAAGATGGTAGAAGGCACAGAAATAAAAACTCTCGTGCTCGTTGCAGCTGCAAGACAAGCGGAAAAGGCAGAAGAGCTTGGAGCTGATGCTGTCATGGTTGTTGGACAGGAGGGAGGAGGACACATTGGTCGAAGTGATTTAGGTACTTCGGTATTAACTCCTTATGTTGTAGATCGGGTAACCATACCAGTTCTTTCATCAGGTGGGATTGTTGATGGTCGTGGTTTGATGGCAAGTTTCGCCTATGGAGCGGAAGGAATTGAAATGGGAACTCGTTTCATAGCAACTAAGGAATGCATTCACGCCCATGAAGCATATAAACAAGCAATTATAGAAGCGAATGATACATCTACAGTTGTGATTAAACGATCGATTGGAGCACCTGCTAGAGCATTAAAAAATGATTGGACAGAGCATATATTAACAACGGAAAAAGAGAACCCAACTTATGAAGGTTTAAAAGACCTAATAAGTGGCGAAACAAACAAACGATATATTCATGATGGTGATTTCTCAAAAGGATTTGGATGGTCTGGCCAAGGAGCAGCTCGCATTGATGAAGTTCTTTCAGTTGAAGAATGCATCCAAGAAATTATTCAAGAAGCAACAAAAATTCGAGATACATGGAAAGGGTTATAGACACCATTTTTATACGAATGCACAAATGAAGAACGGTGTGCGTGTGATAACATATATATATATTATACGTTGATTCATAGACGAAAAGATCATTCAAATGAATAGAAGGGGTGGACGTAAATGAAATACATGATGGAATCCATTTGGCGTGAAGAAGCTAAAAAACAATTGCCTGCTATTCGACTTGAAATTGACTATGAGTTGGTTACATTACATGACGCACTACAAGAAGATGATCGAATACAAATGATCCGGTCCAAGGAAAAATTAGAACAACTTCGCATTCAGTTATTACACATTGAACATGGCATTACTACTACAGTCACATAAATAGTGTATACATTTGCAGTATTGGAGGCATATATGAACAATAACATACATGAAACTTATGAACAGGCAAAAAAATGGATCATGGAAGCTGGTCAGAAAATCCGGCTAAAAATGAACGAACCTTTGGAAATTGAAACAAAATCTGGTCGCAATGATTTAGTGACGAAATTAGATAAAGAAATTGAGCAGTTCTTTGCCTCACGTATTCAAGAAAAATATCCGCATCACCGAATGATTGGAGAAGAAGGATATGGAGATCATGTCACAGATTTAAAAGGGACCGTTTGGATTATCGATCCGATAGACGGAACCATGAACTTTGTACACCAACAACGAAATTTTGCGATTTCTGTAGCGGTTTATCATGATGGTCTAGGTGTAATTGGTTGTATTTATGACGTTATGGCAGATAATTTTTATTATGCTATTGCGGGTGAGGGAGCTTATAAAAACGATGAGCGCTTACCTTTACTGAATCAAGAGCGTACGCTAGAGGGAACAATGCTCGCTTGTAATCACTTTTGGTTATGTACGAACAAATTAGTAACATATGAAAGTATGGAAAAACTTGTTCGTGCCACTCGTGGGGTTCGTACATATGGCTCAGCCACATTAGAATTTGCTTACGTAGCGGAAGGCGTATTAGATGCATACATGTCTATGCGACTAGCTCCATGGGACATAGCTGCTGGCATGATTTTAATAAATGAAGTTGGCGGAGTGACAACAACCATTTATGGTGAAAAAATTAATTTACTCTCGCAGGGACCAATTCTAACGAGTAATGTAAAAATACATCGAGAGATTATAGAGTATATTAAAAGTTAACAACAATTAAAACGAATAGAAACCTTTAAAAAAGTGTGGAGTTTACAAAAACATTCGTAAACTCCACACGATGAATAGACTTTTCAGCTTAGTCACTATAATTTTAGTGGCTATTTCTACGTTTTACTTTCACACGTATACCGTATCCCATGAAAGCAAATCCCAATAATGTACACAAAATAATAAATAATATGCTTTTAAAAGCAATAGCAACTCCAATAGCGGAAAACATTAAAACGACACATATTGCTAATAGTAGCATAGGAACATCAATTGATTTCATTTCTTTCACTCCTTCGTGACTCTCCCTTACTTTCTCAACACTTACAAATAGCGCCGTCACAATAGATTGTTAATCTTTTTATTTATTTTTACCCTAGAGGTATCTCATACAAATAATAGCGTACATGATATGACTCATTTGCTAACTAAGGCAACTCTTTATAGTATAACTCAAAATAGCAATGGATACAAAATGATAATTACTAGCTTCAAAGCTGAAGATTTAGTATGATAAGAGATGGATTAACATGGATTGGAATAGTGGGGGATAGTTATGACAAGAAGTTTTGCATATGAATTTTACTTAGAACATTTTAATGTTGATTACATATTTTGGGTATTTTTTATCGTTATTTATCTACTGTCTGTTTTAGCCTATGAATTGGGATTTGCCCGTAAATTACCTTTACTGAAGTCAATTATAGTATATGTGATATTACTTCTTGGTACATTTATAACGACCATATTTGCAGTGTTCCAAATGCCAATCATTGAAAGTTTAATTGTTATTTCACTCGTGCTCGGTATTTATCGATTCAGAATGTATAGAGAACGAAAAGCAAATAAATGAATGAAAAAAACTTCGGTTATAGAAACCGAAGTTTTTTTAAATCAATTCATCTTTGCGTAGATCTTCATTGTATAAATGAAAGTTTCCTGTTGCATGACGTGCAAGAGTCTTTGATCGAATTCGTTCATCGCACGACTTACATAGGAACATTTGAATCCATCGATTACGTAACCTTTTAGCTTG
Source organism: Bacillota bacterium (assembly GCA_035301025.1). Taxonomy (GTDB): domain Bacteria; phylum Bacillota; class Bacilli; order Bacillales; family Amphibacillaceae; genus CALAMD01. The sequence goes on from DATGUV010000087.1 coordinate 19,349, forward strand.
TAATGAATGTGGATCTAGTGTGTGGTATCCATCACAGAGCACGCATTGAACTTTCACGAAAACCACCTCATTTTATTTCCTATCAAAATTACTATATCATACTAGAGATCGTGAGGGAAGAAAACGACATGATGAGTTTTGGATACACATGTATGATTATTTTTGCGAACAGAGGGAATTTTATAATTAGCAACATGAGGTGAATGAATTTCATAATGACCAAAACCAGCTATGTCACTACAACATGTAGTTTCGAAAGCTCCAACGGAACTACATGTTGTAGTGATATGGCATAAAATACGTATTATGAAATTCACTAGAGATATTTGAATAAAACATGCCAGTTCGAACAACTTAACGGAACTACATTTGGTAGTAAGGTTTCATAAAATACGTATGATGAAATCCATTAAACAAATAAATTATAATCGGTACTATTTACGCCCATATATACCATGACATTCTGTAATCTTTTTTTAATTGTGTTGTAATTGCATAACATTCATGTAGTGTGAAATAATGAATCCTATAAAGCGTTACTATAAAATCCAATTGAAGACATAAAAAACCATCTAGGAAGGATGATTCCATGAAAAACGTATATATTTTAACAGCTGTAGGATTAAGTGCTCTTGTTGGTTATGTCGTTATGAAAAAAGTGGAAAACAAGAATGAAAAAAATCACACATTATTAGAAGACGCAGGATTACCAGATCAAGTAACACATCAAGATCCAGCACAACTAAGTAAAGCAGATATGGTGTCTGAAGGATCACTATATGGCGTTCAATATTATAATGAAGTAGCTGAGAACGAGCCTACAGAAGCCACATCTTAATGACGTGTATGATATGTATGATAAATATACTCCCTTATGAAAAAAATCTTCTTGACGGATAGTCAGGAAGATTTTTTCGATTAGTCATATCGATCACTATTTGATTGTTCTTCTTGAATATCGTCCAGTTTAGAATCCTCATCATTGACATCTTCGTCCTGTTGTTTACGTGGAGCTTCTTTATTTGGCATCACAGGCATGTATCTTCCAACGATTGCAGCTAACTCATCAACAATACCTTGAATAGGAAATCCATCACTGATTTGTTGCCCCATTTGTCTAAAACGTTCAATTAAATCTGCATCTGCAATGACTACAGCAGATTTCCCATATGGATCTTTGTATAATGCTTCAGAAACAGAATACTTTACAGTACCAACTCGTTCTCGTTCTAATGTCTCATCAACATCAATAGCGACAATTGCATAAGGACCAGCAATAATAGCTGTTGCTTCATTCACATCGGGAACTCGATTTGCTAGTTGAGCAAGATGTGCGGCGATTTCGTTATTACTAGCATCTTCCTTTGGTAGAGGATTAGAGTTTTCCACTTGTTGAAATTGTTTATTAGTATCAAGTGTTTGATTATTATTATTATCCTTACAAGCCATGAGAATAATGGCTAAACAAGACAATATCATCCATTTCTTTCTCATTCATTTACCTCCTTGTTCAAAGCTTCTATGCTTAGAATGCATTGAAAACAAAAAAATATACAAAGAGTTGACTTCGATTCGGAAGTACAAGTCTTTGTATATGGTCATGAATTAAATACTACAGGCATGTGATTATTGAACGACGATTTTTTGAACTCCAGTAATAGGAGATTCTTTGTTCGAGCCATCTTCAAAATAAACGTGAACTGGTCCGTCTTCTTTTAACGGCTTCCCATCAACAGCAAAGAGTAAGTAGCATGTTTTAATGTTACTTAATGGAGCTTCAACTGGGCCGTGGTCCGTCTCTAAAATTACTGTAGTTGCATCTTCAGCTACTTCAGCATGGGCAATAAAATGTGCCAATGCCATTGCATAAGAGTTTTCTAAAATTTTTTCCCGTTCAAACCGGTTAATACTTTTATTTACAGGAGGTTTCACTCGTTGTGAATAACGCTCTTCATCTGTTAGCTTTTCTTCAATTTCTTTTTCTTCTTGTTCATATGTAGTATTTGGTTCTGAAAATAACGTATCAAATAGCACTTTACGATCATCAAAAATCCAAACCGTTGGGTCAAGCGTAATTTGATATTTCACATTTCCGGTTATTGTAACTATCATATACACACCTCATCAAAGTTAGTCTGTAATATACAATAGCAGAGAAGAGGATGAATTTCATTAAAAGCGTGTTAAAAATATACTTGTTATTAGCAACAATGCTTAATGGTGGGCATAACAATATATAAAGGACAAGAAACGTATTCATAATGTGATGTGTTTTTATTCAAATTTTTTCATCGTTACAAAACTTGAAGACACTTTTTATTATAAAAATAATACATATATTTGCATTTTACTCTACTGAACGCTAATATAATAATGAAGGAAGTCCTTTTTTTGGAGGGGATAAAAATGATGCCTGAAACTAAAAATACGTTTACCCATCGAGAGAGAGCCCATGCCCTTCTTAAGGCTGATGCAGATAAGATTCTACGGCTAATAGAAGTTCAAATAAAAAACTTAACAATGCCTCAATGTCCATTGTACGAAGAGGTGCTTGATACACAAATGTTTGGTCTTTCAAGAGAAATTGATTTTGCTGTGCGTTTACAACTTATATCAGAGCAAGAGGGTAAAGAAATTCTCGGTAATCTAGAAAGACAATTAAACATCTTACATGAAGCAGCTCAAAATACAATCTAGGTTCCACACAGTATGTACTTTCTGTGATCGATAACTTTAGAAACTTTGCCTATTTGTCAGAGAATGGCAAGGTTTTTTTGTTTTAATATATGATGATCATCTCATGTTAAAAAACGTGTATACTTATTCTAATGCTTTGTGTAAATGCATTTACAATGAAATGTTGTAAACTAGATGAATCGATAGATACCACATCCTATTCATCATAATAAGCTCTACTCAATGATCTAAGTGACACACTAATAATAGGAAAATCCGTTATGTGATACACTATTTAATTTAATATGTTATACTAATGGAAATCCTATTTCATTTCAGTTTATAAACAGACGAATGAAGATGACTTATATCGGTATAAACCATTGAATGGTTTTATCTTCTTCAACACATATCGAGGTGAAATAAGATGATGCAAAAACTACGTAGTTTTGATTTTATACTTTTGGTTACACCTATTTTACTTGCTTCATTTGGACTATTGATGATCTATAGTGCGAGTATGGTAACAGCTGTAGTAGCCGGATTAGAAAGCACACATTACTTGGTTAGACAAGCCGTCTCATTTGGCTTAGGGCTCGTAGGATTTTTTCTATGTAGCTTTTTTCCTTATCGTCATTATCAAAAAATCGTTAAAGTATTAGTACTCGGTAGTATCTTATTACTAATAGGGGTTTTGTTATACGGTGTGGCGGAAAATAACTCTGTACGCTCTATTCATATACTCGGTATGAACTTCCAACCTGCTGAGTTTGTAAAGTTAGTTATTATTATTTACTTAGCATCCGTATATTCTAAAAAGCAATCCTATATTAATGATTTTTCTAAAGGAGTATTACCTCCGTTAATGCTTACGTGTATTATGCTTGCATTAATCTTTTTTCAACCCGATATTGGTACATCAGCTATCGTATTTTTAATTGCCACTACAATATTTCTATGCTCAGGAATTCGAATGAAGCATGTTCTCGTTTTACTAGCCGTAGGAGTCACATTGCTTGCTGTAGCTATTCCTAGCATGGTAACAGAGGTACGTATTGGTCGATTTATTGGTGCATACCAACCATTCACACAACCAGACGGTAGTGGACAACATCTTATCCAATCTTACCTGGCTATAGGTGGAGGAGGATTTACTGGAGAAGGGTTAGGGCAAAGCATACAAAAGCTTGGGTATTTATGGGGAGCACATACAGACTTTATTATGGCGATTATTGCAGAGGAATTAGGATTCATCGGAGTATTCATCGTTATTGGATTACTCTCCACTATTGTATTAAGAGGACTCTACATAGCTCGTAAATGTGAAAATAGTTTTGGTTCTCTATTAGCAATAGGTATCTCTGCAATGATTGGAATTCAATCGGCTATTAACTTAGGAGCTATTAGTGGCCTTCTTCCGATTACAGGTGTACCTTTACCATTCTTAAGTTATGGTGGTTCTTCATTACTTGCAATGATGGTTTCAATGGGAATTCTAAATAATGTAGCAAGAGAGGTGAAAAAACAAGATTTGCGTCCCGTCCCAGTTCGCACACCAGAGAATACTGAAGAACAAGCAGATGATAATCGAGTGTGGAACAGGCCGTCAAGTCAAAGAGGAGGAAGAACGTGGAACATGTAGAGAGAATTAAAAAAGTACTTGTAGCTAATCGTGGTGAAATTGCAATCCGTATTTTTAGAGCATGTACGGAATTAGACATTGAAACAGTTGCGATTTACTCTAAAGAAGATTCTGGTTCATACCACCGTTTTAAAGCAGATGAGGCATATCTTATTGGTGAAGATAAAAATCCAATCGATGCTTATTTGGATGTAGAAGGCATTTTAGCTTTAGCTAAGCGGATTGGAGCTGATGCTATTCATCCAGGGTATGGATTCTTATCAGAGAATATTTTGTTTGCCAAGCGATGTGAAGAAGAAGGGATTAAGTTTATTGGTCCCAAAAGTCATCAGTTACAAGTATTTGGTGATAAAGTACGTGCGCGAACGGCAGCAATAGAAGCAGGTTTACGTGTTATTCCGGGTACGGACGGACCAATTGGATCTGTTGAAGAAGCTGAAGCTTTTGGAGAAGAACATGGGTATCCGATTATTATTAAAGCTTCCTTAGGCGGAGGGGGACGGGGTATGCGTGTCGTCCAAGAGACTTCAGAACTAAAAGATTCATATGATCGTGCAAAATCTGAAGCTCGTGCTGCTTTTGGAAATGATGAAGTATATGTGGAGAAATTAATCGAACATCCTAAACATATTGAAGTTCAAATTTTAGGAGACGCCCACGGAAATATTATTCATCTATATGACCGGGATTGTTCTGTTCAGCGTAGACACCAAAAGGTAATTGAAGTAGCTCCAAGTATTTCGCTGGCTGACGAATTGCGAACGGATTTATGTGAAGCAGCAGTGCAATTGATGGAGCATGTTCAGTATGAAAATGCTGGAACTGTTGAATTTCTTGTGACGGATGATACGTTTTATTTTATTGAAGTAAACCCTCGTGTCCAAGTAGAGCATACAATTACTGAAATGATTACTGGAATAGATATTGTTCAATCGCAAATTCGGATTGCTGAAAATTATGCACTAACGGATGAACTCTTAAATATCCCTGCACAAGAAGATATCCAAATGAATGGATTTTCTATTCAGTCTCGCGTGACGACAGAAGACCCATTAAATGACTTTATGCCAGATGCAGGAAAGATTATGGTTTATCGTTCTGGTGGAGGATTTGGAGTTCGATTAGATGCTGGAAATGGATTCCAAGGTGCAGTCATATCACCACATTATGACTCTTTGCTCGTTAAGGTTTCTACATGGGCGTTATCGTTTGAACAGGCCGCACAAAAAATGGTACGAAATTTAAAAGAATTGCGTATTCGCGGGTTAAAAACGAATATTCCTTTTTTACAAAATGTAGTTTTACATGAAAAATTCACGACTGGAAAATATGACACGACATTTATTGATCAAACGCCAGAGTTATTTATTTTTCCGAAACGAAAAAACCGGGGAACTAAACTATTGACATACATAGGGGATACGACGGTTAACGGATTTAATGGCAATAAAAAGAAACGAAAACCAATTCTTCCGTCACCTAAAATACCAACGTATGATCTAAAAGATTTAAAAGGAACAAAACAAATATTAGATGCACATGGTCCTGAGGGAGTTGCTCGGTGGGTTAAAGAACAACAAAATGTTTTGTTAACGGATACAACTTTTAGGGATGCCCATCAATCATTACTAGCAACACGTATACGAACGAAAGACTTGTTAAAAATTGCTGAACCAACATCTCACCTATTACCAGAGTTGTTTTCTGTGGAAATGTGGGGAGGTGCAACATTTGATGTTGCTTATCGATTTTTACATGAAGACCCATGGGAAAGACTCATCCAACTTCGAAAGAAAATGCCGAATGTATTATTGCAAATGTTGTTACGAGGTAGTAATGCGGTAGGGTATAAGAATTATCCAGATAATGTAAACAAAGAGTTCATTCATAAGAGTGCGGAAGCTGGAATAGATTTATTCCGTATTTTTGATAGCTTGAACTGGCTTGACGGAATGACATTAGCGATTGAGGAAGTGCGGAAGAATGAAAAGATTGCTGAAGCGTCTATTTGTTATACAGGAAATATATTAGATCGTGGACAAACAAAATACGATGTAGGTTATTATAAAAATCTAGCGATCGAACTGGAACAAGCAGGTGCACATATATTAGGTATAAAAGATATGGCAGGGCTATTAAAGCCTGAAGCCGCATATCAACTTGTTTCTACGCTAAAAGAGACTGTGGATCTTCCAATTCATTTGCATACACATGATACAAGCGGAAATGGTGTCTTTACGTATGCGCGAGCAATTGAAGCGGGAGTTGATATAGTTGATGTTGCAGCAAGCTCACTTGCAGGTTCTACGTCTCAACCAAGTGCACAAACATTGTACCATGCACTTGATGGGACAAAACATCAGCCAGTGATAGATATCCAAGCGTATGATGCACTAGCAGAGTATTGGGAAGGTGTACGAAATTATTACGCCCCTTTTGAAAGTGGATTAAGGTCTCCGCATACGGAAGTGTACATGCATGAGATGCCGGGAGGTCAATATAGTAACTTACAACAACAAGCTCATGGAGTTGGACTTGGGGATCGTTTTGATGAAGTGAAAGACATGTTTCATCATGTAAACGAAATGTTTGGCGACATTGTCAAAGTAACACCTTCTTCTAAAATTGTTGGTGACCTCGCATTATTCATGGTACAAAACGATTTAACCGAAAAGGATATTTATGAGAAAGGGGACTCCATTGATTTTCCAGCCTCAGTCATTGAATTTGCTCAAGGTTTTATTGGCCAGCCTTACCAAGGATTTCCAAAAAAATTGCAGGAAATCATTTTAAAAGGAAAAGAAGCAATTCATGAACGTCCTGGTAAATTACTGGAACCTATTGACTTTGAAGAAGTGGAACAGAAACTATTCCAACAGTTGAATCGACAAATAACATCTTTTGACTTAATATCTTATACACTTTATCCCCAGGTGTTTTCGGAGTATCAAGATGTGTTTGAGGAGTTTGGAGATTTATCGGTGCTTGATACACTCACGTTTTTCCATGGAATGAAATTAGGAGAAGAAATCGAAGTTGAAATCGAACAAGGTAAAACATTGTTCGTTAAATTAATTTCTATTTCAGAACCACAAGCTGATGGGAAGCGGGTTGTATATTTTGAGTTGAATGGTCAGTCAAGAGAGGTAATGATTGATGATCGCTCTGTAAAAGCTACAATTGACGTGAAGAAACAAGCGGATAAAGGAAACGTAAAACATATAGGAGCTACCATGCCGGGAACTGTGTTAAATGTACTTTCTAAAGAAGGAGATCACGTGCAAAAAGGTGACCATCTTATTATTACTGAAGCGATGAAGATGGAAACAACAGTACAGGCACCATATGCTGGAAGAATTAAACACATTCTCGTAAACAGCGGAGATGAAATTAGTACAAATGATTTATTAATCGAATTTGAATAAACAAAAAGAGTTGCTACTGATGTAGCAACTCTTTTTGTTTGGTTGTTATTTTAGTTTGCGTTCGTAATTAGCGCTTCGACTAGATAATAGTAAAAAGTAACTTAACATCCCGAAGAAGCATGTAATAAACAAAGCATGGAATAATGCTATTGTTAAGTTTAATAATGTAAAGATAATGAAAGCACCGAATATTACTTGGAATAAAATGAGTACAAAAGTAACTGTCCATCCCCATTTCATGACCCTGCTATGACTGTAGTTCTTCAAGATTTTGAAGAAGAATACAGTAACCCAAATAAATAAAATACCTGCTAATAGTCTATGCCCCATCTGCACCCACTGATGAAAATTATAGGATGCGAAATCAAATGGTGCAGTATTTTTACAAAATGGCCAATCGCTGCACACTAAGTTTGCATTGACGTGTCTTACGAGAGCACCTGTATATACGACGATAATTGTATACGCCGTAAGCCAATAAATTTCGACTCTATGTTTTTTCTGAATGATCAATGATTCTGCATCGAATTTCTTATCAATTTCAAAAATGAGCAATGTGAGTAAGAACACTGCTGCAAAGGAAACAAGTGAAATACCAAAATGAGCAGCTAACACAAAATCTGATTGTCCCCATACAACTGCTGCGGCACCGATTAATCCTTGTAACAGAATAAAAAACACGGATAAAATAGACAGAAACTTAACTTCTCGAACATGTCCAATATGGCGCCATGCCAGAATCACAAGAATAATTAAAAAGATTCCTACGAGAATAGAGACTAATCTGTGACTCAGTTCAATTATTAATTCAGGTGTAATTTCACTTGGTATTAGTTCCCCATGGCATAACGGCCAACTCTTACCACATCCAGCCCCAGAGTCTGTCTTGGTTACGAGAGCCCCGCCTAATAATATAAAAATCATACCTATAGATGTTGAAACAGAAAGCCATTTTAAAGTCCTAATCATTATTTAGCCTCACTTTATAAATATCCAAAAAGATATGCGTTATTTTATAAAGACATAGTATTCATTTGTTATTTATATCATATATAGTTTGAAATTCCTTTGTAAAAAAGGA
>DATGUV010000088.1:0-3856 GCA_035301025.1 Bacillota bacterium
ATCAATCTGTATATTCGCTTCATAATGTTGTTTGCTTTTGTAGAACCCTTTTCTATTATATAATAGATAAAAGATGTCGCAAGAGGGAAGAGTTGAATAGATGTGGCTTATAAAGATGAACAATTACATGAAGTAAAAGTATTTAAAGACCCTGTTCACCGGTACGTGCGTGTAGTTGATCGTGTGATATGGGATTTAATTGCAACAAAAGAGTTTCAGCGCCTACGCAATATTAAACAACTAGGCACAACAAATGTTACGTTTCATGGGGCGGAACATAGTCGATTTAACCACTCACTAGGGGTGTACGAAATTGTCCGTCGCATGGTCACGAATTTCAAGCGGGAAGAAGGTTGGGACCACGATGAAGATCTTCTCTGTTTATGTGCAGCCCTTCTACATGATCTCGGTCATGGACCATTTTCCCATTCTTTTGAAAAAGTGTTTAATTTTGACCATGAAAAGTTTACCCAAGCAATTATTTTAGGGGATACAGATGTCAATAAAGTTCTTACACGTGTGGAAGAGAACTTTCCAGAAAAAGTGGCATCTGTGATTGCGAAAACGTATGAAAATAAACTTGTCGTTAGTCTTATTTCCAGTCAGATTGATGCAGATCGCATGGATTATTTGCAAAGAGATGCATATTATACAGGTGTAAGCTATGGACATTTTGATATGGAGCGTATCTTGCGGGTGATGCGTCCTGAAAAAGAAGAAGTCGTCATTAAATCTACTGGAATGCATGCGGTAGAAGATTATATTATGAGTCGGTACCAAATGTATTGGCAAGTGTATTTCCACCCTGTTACCCGTAGTGCAGAGGTAATTTTAATGAATATTTTCATGCGAGCAAATACATTGTACCATGCAGGATATCCCTTTGCGTTACAACCAATACATTTCCAACCATTTTTTGAAGGGGATGTATCTGTGGATGATTTCCTCGCATTAAACGAAGGAATTATTCAATACTATTTTCAAGCATGGCAACAGGAAGAAGATCCGATATTAAACGATTTATGTAGTCGTTTTTTAGAACGAAGATTATTTAAATATATTGAATATGATCCAATGGTGCAGGAAGACGATTTGTTTCAATTACAAGTCCTGTTCCGCAAAGCGGGAATTGATCCAGACTACTATTTAGCGGTTGATAAATCTTCAGATCTGCCATATGATTTTTATGAATCTGAAGGTGGAGATCGTACACCGATTTACTTACAAATGCCAACAATGGATTTAGTGGAATTATCAAAAGCTTCTACGATTGTTGAGGCCATCTCTCGTAAAAAAAGAACCGATCATAAATTGTATTATCCCCTTGATTTTATCGAGGAAATCGAGGATGAAACCCTTCGAAATGAAATTATTGACTTGCTCCGGAAGCGGGGAGAATCACACATTCATTCGTAACATGCACAAAAAATGAAGGCCTATTGGGAGATGTGCTACACTATATATTATGACAACATAAAGGGGGATCTGAATCTTGGGATTCAATCAATCTTCAAATAAAAAGCGTCAGTCATTTACAATTATTAAAGATGACTCAACAGATGGACATGGTGGCTTTGGAATGGGTTCCATTAGTTTAGAACATATGTCATCGGTTATTGTAGATACCGATAAAGAAGAAGTTTATGTAGATATGGACGCCATGCATGCACGAAGCGCTATTGAGCGTCGGGTAAAATATATGCCAAACCGTGAGGACGTGCCTGAACCCGTTAAGTACTGGATTGTTTGGATAACGGTGGAACAAAATGAACATGGACCTTATTATGCAGGCGTGGCTGGAAGTGAATTACTCGTTGACCGTCCAAATAAACGTGCATATAAATCCATGCCAGAGCATGTTACACATATGGAGAAATCTTTAAAAGGGAATATTATTGTCGATCATATGGACGAGAAATCGAAACATATGCTGGCACAATTTTTAAAAGAGTTTAACGCAGAAATGTGGGAAAACTCCTCTGAAGAGTTAACGAACAATCTTTCATAAAAGTGAACGATTTGTGACAAATAAAGGATCGTCCGGTAAAATCTTGTACTTTGTGAAAAAACTTTGTAAAATATGAGTACATGGGCAACTCATGTATTACTAGGACAATAAAGAAGTCGACTTCGTTGTATGCATATACAAAGGGTCGGCTTTTTTATTGGACTTAGTTATGCGAACATTCAAAATAAATCGAACAACTTTTTGAAAAGGCCTTTTGGTGAATAATCATCTTCATCCATATGTTCTGTACAATACTCTTTGGGTTCTGTTCCTTCTTCATACATCAGGATAGTTGCATCAGGACAATGGACAGTCGCTTTTAATCCAGTAGATGGATCAATCGCTATTTGTACAACTCCTTTTGGGATGGGGAATGATTTTTGCTCTTCTTCGTGAGCGTGCTCCATTACTTGAGCCCAAATCTTTTTTGCATAGGTTTGATGGTCGGTTTTTTCTAATGGTTGATGGTCGTCAAAACCAATCCATACTCCAGTAACGAGGGTTGGACTAAATCCAATCATCCAACTGTCATAGGGTGTGGAACCAGATTTTCCGGCGTATGTATGGGTTAAATCTGCAGCTATTTGTGAACCGGTTACTTCCATATGTCCATTGAAAGAAGGGTTAAACATTCCTGTTAACAGAGACGTTAATACAGCCATTTTGTTTTTGTCAAAGGTTTGTTCAGTACCGGATGTTCGTTCATAAAGAATGTTTCCATGGCGATCTGTAATGGTTTCAATGGCGTGATTCGTTATTTTCTTTCCGTAATTAGCAATATGGCTATAGGCGGTAACCATTTCGATTAATGAAATTGAAGCGGAACCTAACGCTAAGGAAGGAACTTGTGGTAAATCACTAGAAATCCCAAACTCTTTTCCCACCTTTTGGAGTTGATCTTCTCCGATAAATACATGAGTTTTTACGGCGTAAATATTATCCGATAATGCTAAAGCTTGCGCTAATGTAATTGGTTCATAAGCATAATAGCCATTATAATTTTGCGGACGATAAGATTCGTCCTCACCTAATGGAAAACTAGTCGGTTCACTAATCAATTTTGTGCTCGGTGTAAACTGGTGATCAAGTGCTGCGTAATATAGGAGAGGTTTTATAGTAGAGCCAGCCATTCGTTTCCCGTGAACGGCACGGTTAAAATAACTCTCCTCATAAGACTTTCCCCCTACAAGTGCTCTTACTCCACCTGTTTGAGGGTCCATGGATACGACTCCCCCTTCAATAGTTGTTCCATCTTCTAACGTTTCTTGAACATGTTGTGCTGCTTGCCGTTGAATACTAGCGTCAAGAGTCGTATAAATATGGTATCCACCGGAACGAATATCAGAAATAGACTCATCAAGTAATGTCGCTGCTTCTTGTAAGGCAATATCTTGAAAATGAGGGGCAAGTGCTTCTCTTTTTTCTTCCTTTCTAGGTGCTAATGTAAGAGGTTCGCTTGTTGCCTGTTCATATTGGCTTGTAGTGATTTTTCCCTCTTCATGTAACAATTGTAAAATGAGTTGTTGACGTTCAGTTGCTTTTTCTACATCATTTCTCGGAGAATAGTATGTCGGTCCTTTAGGAATACCGGCCAACATCGCACTTTCAGCAAGGGTTAGATCTTTCGCAGATTTTTGAAAGTAGTGTTTACTCGCTGCTTCTATTCCGTGGGCACCATGACCAAAATAAATGGTATTCACATATCCGGTTAGAATCTCTTCTTTTGAATAAAAATGTTCCAAACGCATCGTGTAAAATGCTTCTTTTAACTTCCGGGACCAGGTTTTATCATGGGTTAAATATAAATTCCGGGCATACTGTTGAGTAATGGTACTCGCTCCTTGTTTG
>DATGUV010000089.1:0-17526 GCA_035301025.1 Bacillota bacterium
TCGTTCATCAGATAAAACGGCATCTAATTTCTCTTCTAATGTCGCATCATCACTAAATTCATCAAGCCCAATCTCCTTAACAAGTTCATCAATCTCTACTTCTAGTAGCCCCTGCTCTTCCTGTAAGTATTCGTCCATTCGTTCAGTTTTGCCCATTTCATCCGTAGCTGTGGCAACGAGTGAAAAGTCCGTCGATTGAACAGGAATGATAACAAACACGGCTACAATAGCGAAGATGAGCCAACGTTTCATTTGTACATGTAATTTCATTCTTTTTCTCACATCTCCTTTGCATTACTTAGAATTTTTATATTATTCATTATAATAACGCAAATTGCCTGTAAATGAAAGCGCTTTTTTATAACTCGTTCTAAAAGCCTATTTATTTTTATGTGCGCACTATAATTGTATGCATTCTTTTATAGAACAAGGACTTTTACCTCAAGTTCCCTGAGGATAAATAGTTATCAACAAGGGTAGGTAAATTTGTGTATAACTATTTAAAAAATCGATTGGATCAACGATTGGGTTGTTAGTAGTTTTTGTGGATAATGTATATTTCATCTGTTAATAATGTTAATAAGTCATTTTTAAATTGATAAATCAGCCTTTGCTTGTGCACAAGGTTGTGGATAGCGTGGATATCTTTATTTCCTCTGTCAATGCATGTACACTGACCATTATTTAACGGGGATGAATGCTTAAAATATGTATACCCTAGAAACGTGGGGGAGACATCCCACAATACAAGGAAGGGTGAACGAAGTGGTTAAACAAATGGTACGGATACAACCAGAGATCCAAGTGGATGATGATGGACCATATATCCTTTCAGGTTCTTTTAAACTCATCGACGCTCAAGGGAATCAATACGATACAGACGAGTCTATATCGTTATGTAGGTGTGGGCATTCAGGGGATAAACCGTTTTGTGATGGAACACACGAAGCGATTGATTTTGACAGTAGTCCCCGCGCTGACAATCTATAACATTTCGTGCCAGGCGGAGAAACATCATTTTCTTTCGTTTCATACCCATTCTATCGGATAAAGTAAACGACCACCCATTTCACATGGAAATGGGTGGTATCCGTTTTATTGTTCATTTGTTTCTCGAGCTGCTTGTTGATGATGGTCTTCTTTCTTACCTTCTTCTACGTAAAGCTTTCGACTAGGAACTGCAATTTCGATCTTCTCACTAGCAAGGAGCTCTAATATGTGGAGATTAATTTCTTCTCGAACTTGTAAATATTCGCCCCACGCCGTAGTTTTCGTAAAGAAGTAAAACATAATGTTCAATCCATTTTCAGTATACTCATTTGTAGACACAAAAATGGTTTCTTGATGAATTTCAGCGTGTTCATGTAAATAGGTATTCATTTCATGAACAAATTCTTTAATTACATCTGCGGGAGTATCATATGTGATACATATGTCAAAGGATATTTGCCGTTTACCCATTTTGGACCAATTCGTAATAGGTTCATTTACAAGGGTTGCATTTGGCACACTGACAAGGGCGTCAGCAAAGGTACGAATTTTCGTCGATCGAAATGTAATATCCTCAACAATCCCTTCCACACTAGGTGAGCTTACCCAATCGTCTATGGTAAAAGGTTTTTCCGTTACAATGACAAATCCTCCGAATAAATTCGTTAAAGCGTCCTGTGCGGCCAAGGCGAATGCTAAACCTCCAAGCCCAAGTCCTGCTACAAATCCATTCACATTGTAACCAAAAATATCCGCAATAATCGCAACGGCAATTGCTACTACTACGAAACGGAGTATTTTTGATAAAAAAGAGGAAATAATATTGTCTAGATACACTTTCCCGCGATCATTAATTTTTGTAAATAAAACAGATGTTTGATCAGCTAAGTGATACAAACCAACCGCAATCGAAAACACAAGCCCAGACCGGATGAGTTGAATAAATAACTCATTTGATTGGTTCAGATAGGGAAAATAATCTGCTGCAACGTATACCCCAATAATAACAAATATATATTGGAACGGTTTCTCAAAGGCCGTTAAAACATACGTAAAAAGCTCTGTAGGCGATTTTCGGCTAATTTTTAACACAATCGCGTACACATACGTAATAAACACTTTTCGCAACAGAAGAAATAACAACAGGATCCCGATTGCGATGAGGGTTAACTGTACGTTTTTGTTGGACACTACTTCTTGAATCCACATTTCCATGTAAAAAAACCTCCTACTTCATGTACATAGTAACGTATATACATGTAAAAATTCCAGCCTTTTTTGATATTAATTGCCTATACATTTAAAATAGATGTAACGTATTGATTAATAAAGCGTCTACTCTATTAAGAAGCCAAAGGGGCGATGTAAAATGAACAGTAGAAAATGGAAAATACCTTCAACACTTATATTATGTGGAATCCTTCTGTTTTTAACAGGATGTAAAGGAGAAAATCAATTTTCCAATGCAAAAAGTTTTTCTATTGATGACGATGTTACATTTGATGACAACGATTATCAACATATCGTAGAAGCAAATAATCAACTAGGAACAGAACTACTGACAACGATTGAAGCTGATGAACAAAACAACCGCTTCATTTCTCCTGTAAGTTTATTTTCAGCACTATCGATGGCTTATATGGGGTCTGACGGGGAAACGAAACAAGAAATTGCCCAGACGATGCATATAGGCGATTTGACAGATGAAGAAGTTAAACGGGGACATGCTTCTTTATATGAAATCCTTGCCTCCATGCCGGAAGATTTAACGCTACATCATGCCAACGCTTTGTGGATTGATCATTTATATAGCATAGAAGATGATTATTCTGAAACACTGAATAAATATTATAACGCGACGTTTCAAAGTGATGATTTTTCTAAAGACACAACTGCCGAGCACATAAATGACTGGATTGAGGAACAAACAGAAGGACATATTACAGATATGGTAAATAGCCCAATTGATAGTAGCGTTGTTCTATTTTTAATAAACACTCTTTATTTTCAAGGGGACTGGACATATCCTTTTGAAACAGAACTTACCCAAGAGGAACCTTTTCAAACGGGGGATGGGGAAGTAACGGTGCCAATGATGACTTTATCCGAACGTCTCCGATATACAATAGAAGAAGACTATGAAGCTGTCGTTCTTCCTTATGGAGACGGGGAAATATCCTTTAACCTATTTTTACCAACAGAAGGGGATTCTGTTGATGAGTTAGCAGAAAACCTTCAAGATTTACAGTGGAAAGAATGGCATGAATCTTTAAGTCGAGAAGAAGGAACGTTGCGCATGCCTGCTTTTGAAATGGATTTTAAAGTGACATTAAATGAACCGTTGCAGCAGATGGGAATTCAACAAGCATTTGATGATCGTGCGGAGTTTCCTCATATGATTACAGGTGATGAAACGATAGCCATTAGTAATGTTTTACAAAAAAGCAAAATCATTGTAGATGAATCTGGAACAGAAGCTGCTAGTTCCACTTCGATTGAAATGGATGTTACTTCTGCACCAGCGGAAGAACCTTTTCAAATGAATGTAGATCGTCCATTTCTTTTCACCATTACTGAAAACACTTCAGGAATTGTGTTGTTTATGGGTACTGTTCATAATCCAGATACTCCTGAAGCCAATTAAAAAAAACACGTATCCGAGATTGTACACCTCTACCTTTGGAACACATAGGTAGGGGTGTTTTCTTGAATACGTGCTAAATTACCCCTCTTTTACTTCGTTGAATTGTTCTTCTTGATCTAGTGATGTTGGCGGTGTAACACGCTTAATAAATAGTGCCAACACGAAAGCTATAATCGCAATAATTGAAGAAACAAAGAACGCGAAATTAATACCAGATAATGTTGCCTCGTTCACAACATTTGCTTGAAACAGTTCAAGGGCTTTTGGGTCTGTCGGAACAGAGCCATTTGCAGCAGCTTCTTCTAATAAGCTTGTTGCGGTGGAATCTGTTCGCTTCGTCATGACCGTCAGTAACAAGGCCGATCCTAATGCACCTGAAACTTGTTGTAACGTATTATTAATCGCCGTACCATGAGGGTTTAACACCATTGGAATTTGGTTTAATCCATTTGTCATCACCGGCATCATCACTAACGATAATCCAGCCATCCGTGTCATATATAAAATAATTAATGACTCATAGGACGTATCAAAAGTTAATCGACTAAACATAAATGTAGTTACTACTGTAATTGTTAAACCAATTAAGGCCATCGTTCGAGCACCAAATTTATCAAATAACCGCCCTGTAATTGGTGACATAATTCCCATCAAAACTGCCCCAGGAAGCATGAGCAATCCTGCTTCTACCGGTGAAAATCCACGAACAATTTGAACGTAAATTGGCGTAATGATCATTCCTGAGAACATGGAAATAGACACAACAACCGCGATTGCAGAAGATAAAGCAAACATCGGATATTTATAAATTTTAAAATCAAGCATTGGATCTTTTAACTTAAACTGCCTAATGATAAATCCAACAAGAGCGATCGTTCCAATGATAATCGTGGAAGAAACGTGTGGAGCTGTCCAACCGTCATCCCCCGCTGAACTAAATCCGAATAACACTCCCCCAAAACCGATACTAGATAAAATAAGTGAAAAAACATCTAAGCCTACTTTTCGATTTGGCGTAATGTTTTTCAACTTAAAGAATGCCAATAATAAGGAAATTACCGCAAAAGGTAAAATGATTCCAAAGAGCGTTCTCCATGTGTAGTGTTCGATGATCCAGCCAGATAACGTCGGTCCAATGGCAGGAGCAACGATCATTACAAGACCAAACACACCCATAGCAGTTCCTCTACGTTCTACTGGGAATACTGTTAACATTACATTCATCAGTAAAGGCATCATCAGTGCTGCACCAGACGCTTGCACCATTCGTCCAAATACGAGAATTGAAAAAATAGGTGCAACCATTGCAATCAATGTTCCTGTAGCAAATAAACTCATCGCGACTAGGAATACTTTTCGGTTCGTAAATCGTTGAATAAAAAAGGCACTTGCTGGGATTAATATTCCATTAATCAGCATGTAACCAGTTGTGACCCATTGCACATCTGAGGGCCTAATATCAAATTCAATCATAATCGTCGGCATGGCGACATTTAATAATGTATTTGTTAGTAAAGCAACAAATCCTCCAATAAATAGGATGGCAACCATCCCATAAGGCGGATTTTCATGCATTTCCTTTATATCCATCGAATTCCTCCATTTCAAACAAAAAACCCACAAACTATATTTTATACTTACAGTTCATTTATTTCAACCTTAATGTTTCTTAAATTTAAAACCTTGTTTTATCAGCACATGTAGCGTAATATTAAATTATACCAACAGTACAAAAGGTGATAATATGCATGAACGAAAACGAGCAGTATTATATAAAGCTCAACAATTGTTCGCTGAAAATGGAATTACAGATACGTCTGTCCAAGACATTATTCACGCAGCAAATATATCTAAAGGAACATTTTACAATTATTTCTCATCCAAAAGTGCCTGTATTATTTCTATTTTAGAACTTGTACAGGACGAAACAGTGGCAGCTCGCAATGAACTTCTCGTTGGTGCAGACCCTTCCTCTATAGAAGTTCTGGCTAAACAAGTTGAAGTACGAATGCGCACCGATGAAAAATATAGTTTGCATCCAATTTTTCATGCAGTCTATCATTCTAAAGATGAGAAGCTGATTGCCTTTATAAAAACTTTTCAACAAACGGAACTTACATGGTTAACAAGTCGTTTCATCGAAATATTTGGTAAAGAAGTCGAGCCTTATGCAGCAGATTGTGCAGTCATGTATTATGGGTTGTTGCAGTATTTAATAGCTGCTTGGATGTCTAATTCAAATGATTATCCAGATATAACAGCCATTACAAATTATTCTACGCGGAGACTTTCAGCCATTGTTGCAGATGTGATCAAACAAGATGACCGTTTGTTAGAAGAGCATATATTTTTGTATCCGAAAGAGAAACGCACAGCCAATTTATTATCGAGGAAAGATATAATCGAACAACTCGAGGAATTCAAGCAAACTACAAAAAATATTTCCCAGCGTAAACGGCAGTTTATTGAGTTTTTAATCGAAGAGTTTCAACGGGAGGAACCACGAGGATCTATTTTAGAATCAATCATTCACTCCTTTCGAAAAGAATTTGATGATACTTTTTATGAATCTAGTGCACAGCATATTTCCGCCCATGTATGGCGATACATTCAACATATTAACACATAACAGAATATATGAAGCTAGAAGAGATTTTTCTCAATAATGTAGATGTCCACGCACTCTTATACATGAATAGGTAACCCCCCTTGCACGTGCAAAGGGGGGTTTACTAAACAAAAAACTACAACTGCTAGCTTTGTTCCTATCGCAGTCAGCGTTTAATTCAAACTGAATTCTGATAAGGAACTGCTATGATTTGCGATTATCGTCTATTTAAAACCGAATTCTGCTGGTGAACTGCTACGATTTGCGATTATCGGCTAATTAAAACCGAATTCTGCTGGTGAACTGCTACGATTTGCGATTATCGGCTAATTAAAACTGAATTCTGATAAGGAACTGCTACGATTTGCGATTATCGGCTAATTAAAACTGAATTCTGCTAGTGAACTGCTACGATTGACGATTATCGGCTAATTAAAACCGAATTTTGCTAGTGAACTGCTACGATTGACGATTATCGGCTAATTCAAACTGAATTCTGATAAGGAACTGCTACGATTGACGATTATCGGCTAATTAAAACTGAATTCTGCTAGTGAACTGCTACGATTTGCGATTATCGTCTAATTAAAACTGAATTCTGCTAGTAAACTGCTACAATTGACGATTATCGGCTAATTACAACTGAATTCTGTTAGTGAACTGCTATGATTTGCGATTATCGTCTAATTAAAACTGAATTCTACTAAGGAACTGCTATGATTTGCAGCGCTCACGAGGTTAATCTTGATGTTTCTCCAAAAACTCCATGCAAGATGTATATACGTGAATTTCGTTTTCCTTTTTCGAAAATCCGTGACCTTCATCATCTAGCACAATATATTCCACATCCCTGCCAATCTCACGCAACTCGGCAACAATTTGGTCAGATTCCTCTTTTACAACTCGTGGATCTTTTGCCCCTTGAATAACGAGCATTGGCTTTGTCATGTCCTCTAAATACGTAATCGGTGAGTCTTTCTTAAAGCGTTCTTTATCCCGATCTGGGTCACCTAACCAACGTTCCATCATCGGTTTCCAGTGGGGCGGAACAGAATTTACAAAAGTCGTTAAATCTGATGGGCCAAAAATGTCAATGACAGCTTTAAAGGAATCTGCGTGGCGTCCATGTAACAACAGAGCCATATATCCACCATAACTTCCACCAACTAAAAATAGTTTTTCCTTCGTCGTATGGCCATTGTCCATCAGCCAATCTACTCCAGCCATACAGTCAAGACGCGGACCCTCACCCCAATCTTGTTCAACTAACTTTACAAAACTAGAGCCATATCCTGTACTTCCTCTAAAGTTCGGAGCAAACACGGTATATCCTTCATAAGCTAAACATTGGAAAAGAGATCGATAGAATTTACGCTCAGCAGCTTGTGGTCCACCATGGGGCCAAAAAACTGTATAGCCATTATTCTTCTCTGCATGAGGCTTGAAGAGCAGCGCTTCAATTTCCATACCGTCAAAAGAATTGTAAGTAATCACATCCGGTTCAACCATTTGATCTGGGCTTACACCAAGGACCCGGTTGTTCGTTAATTGATTCCACTCCCCATGTTCCCTTTTATAAATATTCGCTGGCTTTGATGCACGCATTCCAAGGACATACACATTTCCAGATTTCGCCACTTGTACTTGAGCAATTACGTCAACAGGTGTATCAATGGATTCTAACGTTTCATTAGCAATGTTATATGCATATAAATAATCTTGTACTCCTTTTTCAGTCACAATATATAATAGTCCATCTTTTTTGTTCCATTTGATTGTCGTCACGCTCTCATCGTCAAAAGTTACTACAGGTGTAAATGAACGCGAATTGATATCAAATTTTGCCACATAAACATATTCACTATCATAGTTTGTAATGAAATAAATATCATTTTCATTTGTATATAGTGCATTTCCACTTACATGTACTTCTTCGCGATTTGGTGTTAAATCAATCATTTCGTCTCCTACTTTTACCGAACTAATCACATATGTGTTCGCAAAAGAAGACGTATACACAAAAGACGATTCTTCTGGAGAAATAGCGGAAAGGGATGTTGCAGCTTCCTCTCCTTCATGGAGCAATGTTTTCTCACCAGAAGAAAGATCATGAACATACGTATTTAAAAATGAAGGATTCCCTTCAGATGTCATGTAATACACACGGTTCCCATCTTCACTTACTTCACTTAAAAAGTATTTATCCTCAGGCTTCCCCGTAATAAACGGTTGAGGAATTCCACCTTCATAAGGCAGCGTGAAAATATGATAGTTCTCATCCCCGTCCTTATCAAATTGGGCAAATACATGCCGTTGCTTTGGATCTGCATAAATCCCGCCACATGACTCATCGTATTGTGAAAATAGATACGGAAATGTGCCAGGTAAATCCATTGCCCATACATTCATTTTTCCACTCATGTTGGACGTGAAAAATAATTTTTGCTCATCTTTACTCACTTCGAAATTCGTTAACGCAAAGGTTCGAAAAAATTGTTCTACTGTTGGTTCAGTTGTTGGTACCATTGATAAATTCCCCTTTTTTATAGTTATTTTGTTAAAAAGCTCCTACTTTCTTCTTCGGTTTTTTTCAATGTTGTAATAAATGTAGAGCCTTCTCCAACCTTACTCGTTGCAAAAATTGTTCCTTCGTGTAATTCAATAATCTTCTTAGCAATGGATAACCCAAGGCCCGTACTATGATCAGACCTAGTCCTTGCTTTATCTCCCCGGTAGAAGCGGTCGAATAACTGAGTCATTTCTTCTTGGCCAATTCCTACTCCTGTATCAGATACACGTACCTCTACTTCATCTTTATGTTCAAAAATAGCAACGGTAATTTCGCCATCTTCGGGTGTGTATTTAATCGCATTTGTAATTAGATTCATCCACACTTGATATAATAATTTTGGATTCCCTTGAACAGGAACACAACCATGCTCATTTTCAAAAGAAATAGACAAGTTCTTCTCACGCCACTGCCATTCTGTCGCTGAAATCACTTCTTTTAGTTGTTTATCCAAATCAAACGTAGCCCATTGATCCAAATCTGTTTCACTATCTAAAAAAGATAACGTGAGCAATTGATTACTAAGGACTGATAATCGTCTACTCTCTTTCTCAATAATAGATAAATATCTTTCTTGTTCAGAGCGCGGAATATCCTCTTCTCTTAACGCTTGAGAAAACCCTTGAATCGACGTGAGTGGTGACTGAATTTCGTGGGATACGCTCGCAACAAACTCTTCTCGTTTTTCCTCCGTACGTTCTAAACTTGAACTCATTTGACTAAAGTCTTGGGCAAGCCTTCCAATCTCATCTTTTCGATTCACATTTAATTTAATGTGATAGTTTCCAGCTGCAATTTTATGAGTTGCTTCGGTTAACGTTTGGATCGGCTTCACTAAATAACGTGTGCTTATAATAACAATGATAAAACTAATGAATAGTAGCAACATGAGTAAAATGGCTAAAAATACGCGCAACTCACCAAATTGTTGCATCATATATGGTCGTACAAATAAAGCTTTTGTCTCCCCTTCTACTTCTACAGGCACACCAATCGTATTTCCCAATGTATGGTCAAAAAATCCCGTCACAAAAGGTCGCCATGGATAGCTTTCAATTCCATGAAAGGTCTCCCCTTGCAAAATCATTGGTACGACCCCATCCTCTAACGTCTCATCAGAAAATGGTTTCCCAAAAGATTGTTGATGTCCCTCTGCATCAATCATATGTAATTTATATCCTAATTGGGAAATAGATTGTAAATATTCCGAGATGGGCTGATTTGAATTTTTTTCATACATATCAGCAATTTGATAAGCAATCTCGGTAATCTTTTGATCATTTTGTGGTTTTAAAAAATGGTGATAATGCACGTTTGTTACAACGAAACCTATTACTGAACTTGCTACCATAATAAACATCGTAGTTGCAATGATCCGCACGTACAGCGTTCGCATGAGAAAACACCTTCTTGCTTATATAGTCATTTATGAATCGTTTACTTCTAGTGTATAGCCTAACCCGCGTACCGTCCGAATACTAAAGTCATCTTGATGTTTAAATCGTTCACGCAGACGTTTTATATGCACGTCAACGGTTCGGTCATTTCCTTCAAAATCATTTCCCCAAACCGTCTCAATCAATTGCTCTCGGGTAAAGATTTGATTTGGAAAACTAGCTAATTGAGATAATAACTCAAACTCTTTCAATGGAGGAATAATATGTTTCCCCATTGATTGTACTTCATAACTTTTGCGGTTAATCGTTGTATCTCCTAAATGAATCAAGTCTTCATTTACCATTTGATATCTTCTTAATAAAGCTTTAATACGAAAGATAATTTCTTGTGGTTCAAAAGGTTTTACAACATAATCATCTGTTCCTACATCATATGCTTTTTCCTTATCGGCAATTGCTCCTTTAGCCGTAAGCATAATGACTGGAATATCGTAAAAGGAGCGAATTTCTTTACACAATTCATACCCATCCATATGTGGCATCATAATATCAACGATTGCAAGGTGAATACTTTCAGCATCTAAATGATCAATAGCCTCAACCCCATCCGCTGCTTCAATGACGTTATACCCCTCTTTTCGCACATATAAACGCAATAATTCCCGAATATGTTCATCATCATCTACTACTAATATTGTTAACATAGATTGACTCCCCCTTTAAGAATAAAAACTGTCCCTCTTGTTATAAAGGACAGTTTTTACTTCATCAACCTTTATTCTTCTATCCCACATGTATCTTTAATCACTGCTACAATTTGATCAACAAACGTTTCACAATCTTCCTCTCTTTGTGCTTCGACCATTACACGCACGAGTGGCTCAGTTCCAGAAGGTCGAACAAGCACACGACCGTCTTCTCCTAATGCTTCTTCCACAGACGCAATAGTAGCTTCTACATCTGCATGATGCATCGCTTGCTCTTTATCTTCAACACGGACATTTTTTAACACTTGCGGTAAAATTGTAATCTCACTAGCAAGCTCGGATAATGTCTTTCCAGTAGCTTTCATCACATTCACAAGTTGGAGGGCAGACAACATTCCATCTCCACTTGTTGCATAGTCTAAGAAAATAATGTGCCCAGATTGCTCTCCACCTAAATTGTAGCCGCCTTCACGCATCACTTCCATAACGTAGCGATCTCCAACTGCTGCTTGCTCACTTTTCATATCATTGGCTTCCAGTGCATGATAAAATCCTAAATTACTCATAACGGTTGAAACAACAGTATTCTTTGTAAGAAATCCTTTTTCATTCATATACTTCGCACAAATAAATAAAATCTCATCTCCATCAACAATATCCCCATTTTCATCAACAGCAATGAGACGATCTCCATCCCCATCAAAAGCAAGACCAATATCTGCTTCCTTTTCCCGAACAAACTGTTGCAACGCTTCAGGATGAGTAGAACCTACATCTTTATTAATGTTCAATCCATTTGGAGAAGATCCAATGGAATCAATATCCGCTTCTAAATCCGCAAATAAATGCGTTGCTAGACTAGAAGTCGCTCCATGGGCACAATCAAGTGCAATATGAATCCCACCGAAATCTCGGTCAACGGACTCTTTTAAATACGACAAATACTTTTGACTTCCTTCAAAATAATTATTTGTCACTCCAAGTCCTTCACCTGTTGGGCGAGGCAATGTATCTTCTTGGTTTAGCAATTGTTCGATTTCATCTTCTTGTTCATCGGATAATTTAAACCCATTTGGACCAAAAATCTTAATCCCATTATCCTCCACAGGGTTGTGAGAAGCCGAAATCATAATACCAGCTTCAGCTTTATTTGCTTTTGTTAAGTACGCAACACCTGGTGTAGAAATAACCCCAAGGCGCATTACTTCAGCTCCGATGGATAACAGACCAGAAGCAAGAGCTCCTTCCAACATGTAGCCAGAAATACGTGTATCTTTTCCAATCAACACTTTTGCTGTTTCACTATCTTTTGTGAGTACATACCCAGCTGCACGTCCTATTCTAAATGCCAATTCAGGGGTTAACCCCTCATTCGCTACTCCTCGAATTCCATCTGTTCCAAAGTATTTAACCATCTTGTACATCTCCTTTTTCCCTATCTCATGCATCATGAGAACAAATCACCTAGACTTAGAACTCCTTTAACGAATTATACATTTTTCATAGAATCATAGTCATATATTAATCATATATTATTCTGAGCCGATTTGAATTGTTACTTCTTCCAATTCAGTCGTATATGTGACTGTATCAGGCCCCTCTATCCGTACTGGGACTTCGTGTTCACCTTCCTCTAGCCCGTCCACATCGATGTACACACGGAAGTCCTCATCTTTTAGTTCTTTAACATCTTTTTCATTTCCTACTACTTTTATACGCGTTTTCTCATCTTTTTTATTCTTAAATGTAACTTTTTGATCCCCGTCTTCATTTTCAACTTCAATCTCAAAGTCTTCTTCTAATGTTTTAGTTTGCTCTAACTCCACTTCCACCTCAATGGTTCCTACATCTAACTTTGTACCATCTGGCGTTTGTAAATCCACTTCTATGGTTCCAGTTTCTTTAATATCGGATAAATCAATTTCCTCTGTTTTTATTTGATCGATGCCTTCTAATACATCAGAGGTTCCGAATACTTCCACTTCTGTAATTTCAGGAGTTGTTTGCAACAGTACAAATCCTTCTGGCAAATCATTTACCGTTTCAACTTGAATACTTGCTTCTTTACTTGGGTTACTTACATCCACGGAAATACTCGCTTTTTCCGGATCTCTATTTATATTCAAACTATTCCCCTGATTATCATAAACAATAATCGGTACTTCTCGATTTGAAATGGATTCTGTTAGCCCAGAAACATCTACGTATACTTTAACCATACCAATTTGGTCAATAACACTTCTTGAACTCGTAATTGTGACAACTTCAGGATTGATTGTTACTTCACCAAGCTCTGTACCAATTGGCATTTCATCCATGTTAATATATTCAACAGAGATTTCCAGTTCCTCTGTAGCGCGTTCCTCGATGGTAATATCTACTTCACTTGGTTCAATAAATACATCCAGTTCATCTGGAATTCGATCATACTCGATACTCACTGTGTGATCGCCTTCTTCTAATTCACGCACATCCACAAATACATCAAAATTTAATTGTTTGGCAACAGGTGTTAAAATGGCAGGTGGTCCTTGGAGCGTCACTGTGACAACTTCAGGAACACCACTCACAACAAACCGCTCACTATCAATTCGAATATCTACTTCCACATTTTCTAACGTTTGAAATTCATCGGAAGACGTAGGGATAAACCGTGAATCTACTTGAGTGTTTTGTGCTTCAATTCCTACAAACACATATAATAAAATGGCAAATGCAAGGGACAATCCTCTTACAAACCACTTACTTTTAAACCAATTATCCATTGTTTTTCCCCCTCCAATTCCAAAACTTCGTATCAGGGGCCTTCATCGTTGTAACTAAATTTTCATATAAATAGTCACGCAATACATCTTCATCAATATCTCGGCGTAACTCACCGTTTTTCGTACAAGAAATACCACCGGTTTCCTCAGAAACAATGACCGTTATCGCGTCTGTTTGTTCACTAACCCCAACAGCTGCTCGGTGTCTCGTTCCTAAGTCCTTAGATATAAGTGGACTTTCTGATAAGGGTAAATAACAAGCGGCAGCAATAATTTCATCCTCTCGAATGATGACGGCACCATCATGTAAAGGTGTATTCGGTGTAAAAATGTTCGTTAACAATTGATGGGTTAACTTACCACCAATTGGAATTCCAGTTTCTGCATAATCATCAATTCCAGTTTCACGCTCAATTGTAATAATCGCACCAATACGGCGTTTCGCCATGTATTTACACGATTCAACAATCGCTTCAATGGATGTTTCCAAGGAATCTTCCGCAGATTTACTCACCCGGGAAAATAAACTTCCACGTCCAAGCTGTTCTAAAGCACGTCGTAACTCAGGCTGAAATAAAATAATAATAACAAGAAATCCCCATAAAATTGCCTGATGTGTTAACCACTTTAATGTCTGCAAATCAAAGATTAAACTCGCCATACGAACAGCTAATACGACTACAATTCCTTTTAATAATTGAATTGCCTTCGTACCCCGAATGAGCATGATTAATTTATATAATACGTACCAAACTAGAGTAACATCTACAACAATTCGAATTACATTTAATACATCAAATCCCCAAAGATTCATGCCCACACATCCTTCTGCCTTTAACGTTTCAATTCTTTATGAAAATTGAAATAGTACTCATTATTATAGCATATTTTCCTCAAGACATGCGCACGTTTCGAATTGCGAATATTTTTTTGTGAAGGAAACATTATTTGAACATCTTATTTATGAGTAAAAGTCATTGCCCCTCAGTGCTTCACAAAATCAACAGAAGGAAAAATAAACGTATTAAACGAAAACACATGATCAATCGTCTCTTGAATGTTATACCAGATCCATTCAAACATTCGATCAACATTTTTCATTTCACCATGTACTTCGCCAGCAGTAGTCATTAATCCTTTATCGTCTAATGCCTCAACAAGCACACTATTGATCAAGGTCACGTCTCCCTCAACAATCCCTTCAATCATCAGCTTTCCATTTTTCACAATTAAATCTCCCGAAACCCTCACCCCTTCAGGCACAATCACGGTATCCCCTTTAATGATTAAATTTTCTTCTTTCGACACGACAAGTTTATTTTCCTCTGTCCACGCCGATAATATCGTACCCATGAAAAAGAACACAAGTACTGCCGCAGCCGTCATAATCGGATGCCTCTTTAGCCAACGTGTATATTTCACATGTTTCTTCTCTTTCGGTAATTGTTCCATCACTTGTGCAGTAAACGTTGCAGGAGCTTCCGTCGTATCTTTTAACTCTAACAAAGTAACCGTTCGATTCAACTCATGAAAATGACGTTGACAATCATTACACCGCTCCAGATGTTTACGCAAACGATCTTCCTCATCTTTTGTAAGATCCCCGTCTAAATACGAATGCATAAGAACAATCGCTTCATCTTTACAGTCCATATGGTCCATTCCCCCTTATACATTGCGAAGCTTTTTCCGTAAAGCTTCCCGTCCACGATGAATCCGCGTTTTTACTGTTCCGAGCGGTATATCAAGAATCTCACTAATTTCCTTCAATGAAAATTCTTCTAAATAACGTAATATAATAATACTTCGATAAATCGGCGATAAATTTGAAATTTCCTTATAAATATAGCGTTTTAGCTCCATTCCTTCGACTTCATCCTCTGGAAGTCGATCATCACTGGGTAACTGTGCATACATATTCAAACCGTCCGTCTGGGGAATCGCTGCATCTAAATAAAGATCGGGTTTTCTCTTCCGCAAACGATCAATCGTAACATTTGTAGCAATACGGTATAACCATGTGGAAAACTTCCTTGATTCATCAAAGGAATGAATATTTATGTATGCTCGAATAAACGCTTCTTGAGCTAATTCTTCTGCTTCATGAGCATTTCCAATCATACGATAACAATGATGATAAATCCGGTGCTGAAAATAATTCACAACATCTTCATATGCAGATTGATCACCTTTTTTTACTTGTTTAATTTTTTCACGTATCAATAACAATTCCATAAGCAGCACCTCTGCTAACGATGCGGTATTTACGCCTCCATAACGTATACGGATGACCTACTTAAAAAGATTCATCTTCCGATTGATTATTTAATGGAATCAATCGTTTGACGTAACTTTTCAACAATTCCCGGCTGGATTTAATGCATAGCGAACAATAAATATTATTGTTTAATTCCGGTACTTCATTTATGATAGAAAGTAAGATAGGAGGATTATGCGTGGATGATTCTATATTACTAGAAATAGAAAAGTGCCGGCAAAAAATGATTCTGTCTAGCGAGAAGAATACTTTCACGTCTGAGGAAGTTATTAAAATTAGCCAAAAACTAGATGATTTATTAAATAAACATCAAGCATGTATCAACAATTTTCCAGTCGATAAATAATTATTTACTCTTAAATGATGTGGGGGGAAACTTTGCTACACATCATTTCTTGTTGCCTAACACCCCTCTAACCCTCGAGACCAATAACGATACCATATATAGCATGTACCACCGTCCAGTACATCCACGACGTAACATCTGTATAAACAGCATCAGCACATACATAAAAAGCGAAGACCATCTCCTTTTAAAAAAGATCATCTTCGCGTATATGAATAGCTATCATTAATTACAGCAACCATTCACCAAATAAGGATCCCATTAACCCTACCGCAACTTCTGCAGTTTTATTTTTATCATCTAAAATAGGATTCACTTCGACGAATTCTGCTGAGGTAATGCATTTTGACTGTGCAAGTAACTCCATTGCTACGTGGCTTTCACGATACGTTAACCCACCAAATACTGGAGTCCCAACTCCTGGTGCTTCTGTTGGATCAAGTCCATCTAAATCTAAACTTAAATGTACCCCATCTGTACGTTCTTTTAAATATGCAATGGCTTCTTCCATAATTTGTGGCATACCATCTCTATCAATGTCATGCATTGTAAAGACTTTAATACCACGTTTTTTAATGAGTTCACGCTCCCCTTCATCCAGGCAACGAGCTCCAATAATCACTACATTCTCTGGCTTCACTTTAGGCTCATCCCCTAAAATTCCAGTTAATGAAGGATGTCCAATCCCTAAATTCACCGCAAGAGACATGCCATGAATATTACCTGAAGGAGACGTTTCTGCACTATTTAAATCACCGTGTGCATCATACCAAATAACTCCTAAATTTTCATAATGCTTCGCAATCCCTGCAATACTTCCAATAGAAATACTATGGTCCCCACCTAAAATAAGTGGAAAAGCTCCACCTGACACTTCTTTATCAACTACATCCGCTAGCTCCTCATTCACAGCAGCCACCCGGCGTAGATTATGTAATGATTCGTTTGGATCTTCTTCCTGCTCATGAGGAATGTGTATATCACCAAAATCTTTAATGTGATAATCGAGATTTTCTAGACGCTCTGTCATACCCGCATAGCGGACAGCACTCGGCCCCATATCGACACCTCGTCTACTTTGACCTAAATCCATCGGTACTCCGATTACTGAAATATTTTTGTTCATATTTAAAACCTCCCTTATCCCTATCATACATAATATAAAGCCAGTGGCTCAACTCAACATTTTTTTGTATATATATTCATGTACGTTAATGAATTT
>DATGUV010000090.1:0-8112 GCA_035301025.1 Bacillota bacterium
AGCTTTTTCAACATCAAATGTTACTGTTCCAGTTTTCGGGTTTGGCATGAGACCTTTAGGTCCAAGCACTCGTCCAAGTTTTCCTACTTCAGCCATCATGTCAGGTGTTGCAACGACTACGTCAAAGTCGAACCATCCACCATTGATTTTTTCAATTGTTTCAGCATCACCAATGATGTCAGCACCTGCTGCTTCAGCTTCTTTAACTTTATCACCTTTTGCAAAAACAAGAACGCGTTGAGTTTTACCAGTACCATGTGGTAATACGAATGCTCCACGAATGTTTTCGTCAGCTTTTTTCGGGTTAACTCCAAGGCGTAATGCTATTTCAACTGTTTCGTCAAAGTTTGCTTTTGCTACTTGTTTTAATAAGCCAACCGCTTCAGCTAAATCGTATGCTTTTGTACGATCGATTAATTTCTCAGCTTCAGCGTACTTTTTACCTTTTTTAGCCATTTATAATCCTCCTCGATTGTGGTATAACGGATTGTTCCTCCCACGTTTGTAAAGCATGCATGTCTATATGCACGTATGTGTACATATAAGGTCCCATCGATTGACGATTCAATCTAGGGAAAGTTTGGTGGGATGATCCCGCCAGAATTCGCTTCATTCTACACGATTAGTCTTCGATTGTAATACCCATACTACGTGCAGTTCCTTCAACCATACGCATGGCAGCTTCAACGTCTGCAGCGTTTAAGTCTTGCATTTTAAGTTCAGCGATTTCTTTAACTTTATCACGCTTTACAGTTGCAACTTTCTTACGGTTTGGTTCACCAGATCCTAACTCAATACCTGCTTCTTTCTTTAATAAGACAGCAGCGGGTGGAGTTTTTGTGATGAACGTGAATGAACGGTCTTCAAATACAGTAATTTCCACTGGAATAATTAAACCAGCTTGCTCCTGTGTTTGAGCGTTAAATTCTTTACAGAATCCCATAATGTTAATACCTGCTTGACCAAGTGCTGGCCCAACTGGTGGTGCAGGGTTTGCTTTACCTGCTGGAATTTGTAATTTTACTACGTCAATAACTTTTTTAGCCACGGGAGACACCTCCTTAAGTCCGTGATGTGGTAATGGGGATCTACTCGCGCATCTCACGCAGCATTCCCTCCCACTCAAAATAGTCACTTTCTCATCTATCGAGAAGATGACATGGATAACATAGGAATATTAGCATAATTTCTCATGAATTGCAAGAGAGATTCTATACTTCCACTATTTTTTTCGAAAGTCCTCTTATACTTTCTTGCATTGGCAATCGTTTATTTTATACGTTTACAATTTTTCAATTTGTGTAAAGTCAAGTTCAACCGGTGTTTCACGACCAAACATGTTTACGTGTACTTTCACCATTTGCTTGTCTAAATCAATCTGTTCGATCGTACCCGTAAAGTTCGCAAACGGACCGTCACATACACGGACATTTTCTTTTACTTCAAAGTCAATTTGTACGGCAGGCTCACTTACACCCATTCTCTTAAGTACAGCATCTACCTCGTCAGGCATGAGTGGAATTGGACGAGCTCCTTGCCCGCTTGATCCGACAAATCCTGTTACTCCAGGAGTGTTTCTCACAACATACCAAGAATCGTCTGTCATAAGCATTTCAGCTAATACGTAACCTGGAAAAACTTTTTTCATGGAAACTTTTTTCTTCCCATCTTTAATTTCCGTTTCTTCATCTTCTGGAACAAGCACTCGAAAGATTTTATCTTCCATCCCCATTGTTTCTACTCTTTTTTCCAAATTTGTCTTTACCTTGTTTTCATACCCTGAATACGTATGAATGACGTACCAATTTTTCTCCATATCCATATCTTGCTGGACAACACCCCGTCGTCCCTATCCTCCCTTTATATTCGAATATTATTTGTTAACGTGAGCACATTTCATCATGACCAACATGAGCAATATCGTCCCATATATCGACAATCAAACGATGCACTCTGCTGCCATTCCTAATTACGTGTGTTCTACTATCATTCAACAAGTAGTTTTACATCGTGTACATCTACATAGAACGCATGAATGAATCAAATCTATATAACCTTTGTTCTATTACACTTGAAAAATGTAAATACTAAAAAAACCCGTCATTTCGGGTTTTTTCACGAACGTTTTATATATAATTGTATTATAGCATAAAAATGAATGTTTTATTCAAAGAAAACTTGTAAAAATTGTGTAATTCCAATATCAACGACACCAAAGAATATAGCTACGAAAGCAACCGTTGTTATAACAGTAATTGTATACGTAACAAGTTCTTTTCCTTTGGGCCAACTTACTTTTCTCATTTCTCGAGCGACATCTTTTAAAAACTTAATTGGGTTCACATCTATTCCTCCAACGGTTGATTTCTTATTTCGTTTCTTTATGCATGGTATGCTTGCCACAATGCTTGCAAAACTTATTTATCTCTATACGTTCAGGCTTTGTACGCGTATTCTTTGTTGTTGTGTAATTCCTACTTGAACATACTGAACAAGCAAGTGCTACTTTTTTATTCATGCTTTCACCCCATTATCCTGGGTATTCTACTACAATAATGTACCATCTAAATATATGCATGTCAATATAGCAGAATATCTGTATGCCCATAAAAGGTGTCCTTCCCCTTTACATACGGATGAATCTTTGCATGAATGTTTCCTGAAATTTCATGAAATACCTTTCAGTTCATATTTATTAGAAAACTATCTCGGTAATAATCGCTTCCACTTTCGTTATTTTTTCAATAGTAAATGCTCACATTTGCGCTTAATGCGTTGCAAGGCGTTGTCAATTGATTTTTGATGGCGATTTAACTCTTGAGAAATTTCACGATATGAGCACCCCTCTAAATATAAATAGAGCACACGTCGCTCAAGATCACTTAATAATTCGTATAATTTCCCTTCAATATGGGTTTGTTTTTCCTGAGTAATCATCATTTCTTGAGGGTCTTCAGAGCGTGATTCCGCAATGATATCTAGAAGTGTACGTTCAGATTCCTCATCATAAATCGGCTTGTACAAGGAGATGTAAGAATTTAGTGGTATATGTTTTTGGCGGGTAGCCATCTTGATTGCGGTAATGATTTGTCTTGTAATACATAGTTCCGCAAACCCCTTAAAAGATTTGAGTTTTTCCTTATCAAAATCACGAACAGCTTTATAAAGACCAATCATCCCTTCCTGAATAATGTCTTCTCTGTCTCCACCAATTAAAAAATATGTTTGTGCTTTGGCAAATACAAATCTTTTATACCTGTTGATTAAAACATCGAGAGCGTGTGTATATCCTTGATGAATTAAATCTAATAAGTCATTGTCCTCCAGCTTTTTTTCATCGACTAGATACTTCTGTGGTACTTGAACACTCATAAATGAAGACCCTCCATACTAGATCATATTTTTTGTAAGTATACAGTACTTTGTTTTGAAGCACAACAGGGAAATGAAATCGCTTTCTTATTGTATCGTACCACAAAGAAAAAAAGAAAAGTAGGAAATGGGTTTATTCATTTCCTCTTCTCATCTTTTCAAAAATGTCTAGGATGTCCTTGTCGATGGAAATTTTTCTTTGTGGTTTGTTCTGTGAT
Source organism: Bacillota bacterium (assembly GCA_035301025.1). Classification (GTDB taxonomy): domain Bacteria; phylum Bacillota; class Bacilli; order Bacillales; family Amphibacillaceae; genus CALAMD01. Next base: position 3,591 of record DATGUV010000090.1, read on the forward strand.
GAATGTTTAATTTTCTCATCTATCTCTGTAACGGTTCCTTTATATTCGATGTATAATTCACGAGCAGATTTTCTCAGTGCCCCTCGACCAAATATGACACGTTGTTCGGTAAAATCCGACGTTGCGACATACACTTGATTCACAATATTTTTAACGTCGGTTACGAGTCTTTCAATACATTCGTCTGCAGATTCGTTTTCTTTCGTATAAATGACTTCTACGCCAAATGCTTTTAATTTACTTTCGGATCCAGGAACATAATGAGCATCAAAGACAACCATCACTCGGTCCCCTGTGTATGCTTGATAATCAGCCATCATTTCAATGAGTAAGTCACGAGCTTGTCCAATGTTTACTTGTTTAATAGTTATGAGCTCATCCCATGCTCCAATAATGTTGTACCCGTCAACGATAAGTACGTCCATCGTTATTCTCCAAGAGGGGAACGTTTGCGATAAATTTCATACATAAGCAAGCTACCTGCCACGGAAGCATTGAGGGAAGATACGCGACCTTTCATTGGAAGCTGTACATTCCAGTCACATGTTTCTTGCACAAGTCTACTCATGCCAGACCCTTCATTTCCAATGACTAAGGCGATGGCTGTTTCCCCGTCAAGTGTACGATAATCATCTGTCCCATCTGCCGCTGTTCCAACAATCCATACGTGACGTTCCTTAAGTTCCTTTAACGTATTGACGATATTTGTCACTTGAACAACAGGTACATATTCAATGGCGCCAACAGATGTTTTCGCCACAGTTGATGTTAATCCTACTGCACGATGTTTCGGGATAATGATTCCATGAACTCCTGCTGCGTCAGCTGTCCGCAAAATGGATCCTAGGTTATGCGGGTCTTCAAGCTCGTCCAATACAACGAAAAAGGGTTGTTCATTGCGTGATTCTGCTTCTTGAAATAAATCCTCAAGAGATGCATATGCATAAGGCTCTACATAAGCTACCACTCCTTGATGCTTTCCTTTTACTCGTCTATCAAGCACATGGCGAGGAACACGTTGCACCTCAATACCTTTCTTCTTCGCCTCTTTTTTCAACGTATTGATGGATTGTTGTTTCAGTTGTTCAGAGATCAGTAGCGAATGAACTTTTCGTCCTGATTTCATCGCTTCAATGACAGGATTCATTCCGATAATGCATTCTTTGTCCATAATTTACATCTCACTTTCGATATATTGTATCGCTTTTTTCATTAATTCCTCTGTCCGGTCATGCTCCTCTGAAATGTGTAAGTATCCTAGTAAGGACTCAAATCCCGTACTATATCGATAAGCTTGAATAGACGTATGTTTTGGAGCTGCTCCAGATTTCGCGTTTCTTCCCCTTTTTACGACACGTTCTTCTTCCTCCGATAATGTTCCATCTGACAGCCACTGTTGTACAATGCGAGCTTGTGCTTTCGCTGTGACAAACTGTATCGCCCGTTTGTGCAACTCCCCTGACTGAATTTTTCCATGGGTGATGAGGTATTCACGAATAAAAAGTTCATACACAGCGTCTCCGATATACGCTAAGGAAACGCTATTGATTAGTTTAGGATTCATTGATTATCCTCTTCTCCAGCGTACGCCTTGTGCAGTATCTTCAAGGATGATATTTTCTTCTTTTAATTGGTCGCGTATCTCATCAGCACGTGCGAAATCTTTATTCTTTCTAGCTTCATTTCTTTCTTCAATTAATGCATCTATATCAGTGTCTAGTAATTCCGCTTCTGTCGAAAGTTTAATTCCTAATATGGAAAAGATCGTTGACATGACTTCTTGGAACCGATTAATCACCTCAACAGATGTTTGTTTTTCACCTAAATAAAGGTTCGCTTCTTTTGTTACATCAAACAGCACTGTAATTGCATTTGCTGTATTAAAATCATCATCCATAGCTGCAATGAAATGTTCATGCGCTTGTTCAATTTTCTCCAGCCATACATGTTTCTTGGGATCAATGTTTAAACTTGTTTGTTTCCGGTGTTCTAAATTCATATACGACGTTTGAATGCGTTCATAACTATTTTTCGCTCCAGCTAACAATTCATCTGAGAAGTTAATTGGATTGCGGTAATGAACACTCAGCATGAAAAACCGAACAACTTGCGGATCGTGATTTTTCGCTATATCTCGAGCCAAAATAAAGTTTCCGAGTGATTTCGACATTTTTTCATTATCAATATTAATATATCCATTGTGCATCCAGTAATTTGCGAAAGGTTTTTCATTGAGTGCTTCGGATTGAGCAATTTCATTTTCATGGTGTGGGAATGTTAAATCTTGCCCGCCAGCATGAATATCAATCGTTTCGCCCAAATATTTTTTCGCCATTGCTGAACATTCAATGTGCCAACCTGGGCGACCTTGTCCCCACGGGGAATCCCACGCCATCTCTCCGTCTTTTGCTTTTTTCCATAGGGCAAAATCTAGAGGGTCTTCTTTTTCTTCCCCAATTTGAATACGGGCACCTGAACGTAACTCATCAATGGATTGTGCCGATAGTTTTCCGTAATCATCAAATGCTCGTGGTTTAAAATACACATCACCATTCACTTCATAGGCATAATCTTTTTCAATCAAGCCTTCCACGAATGCAATGATTTCATCCATCGTTTCAGAAACACGTGGATGATACGAGGCTTCTTTTACACCAAAAACACCTACATCCTCCATATATGCTTTAACAAATCGGTCGGCAAGATCTCGAGTATTCTCTCCCCGTTTATTCGCTTCAGCGATAATTTTGTCGTCAATATCCGTAAAATTTAGCACGTACGTAACATCATATCCTTTATATTCAAAATAACGACGAACTGTATCAAATACGATTGCTGGGCGTGCATTTCCAATGTGAATATAATTGTACACCGTTGGCCCACATACATACATTTTCACTTCATTTTCAGTGATTGGAACAAAGGTTTCTTTGTTACGTGTGAGTGTATTATAAATCATAATCGTCATTGTTTAATCTCCTCTTTTAATCGTCTAATTTCTTCTCGTAGTTCATTTATTTCATTTTGCATGTTTTCACAGTGGTCGGAAACAGGGTCGGGCAAGTGATGATGGTCCAACTTTCTCGGTATCCTCTTCCCATCTTGCACAACAACACGTCCAGGGATTCCAACCACTGTAGCATGAGCTGGGACATCTTTTAAGACGACAGAACTTGCACCGACCTTAGAATACTCTCCAATTGTAATTGAACCGAGTACTTGAGCCCCTGTTGCAATTAATACATGATCTTCAATTGTTGGATGCCGTTTTCCTTTTTCATGACCTGTTCCACCTAATGTAACTCCTTGATATATTGTAACATCATTTCCGATTTCACACGTTTCGCCAATAACGACACCCATGCCGTGGTCAATGAAGAATCGTCTGCCAATGACAGCTGCAGGATGAATTTCAATTCCTGTAAGAAATCGGCTAAACTGGGAGATAATCCGCGCTATAAAACGCATGCGCATTTTATGGAATCGGTGTGCAATACGATGGGCCCAAACAGCGTGTAATCCGGAATATGTTAAAAATACTTCTATATATGAACGTGCTGCAGGATCTTCAGCAAATACAACATCCATATCTTCTTTCATACGTTTAAACATCCCTATTGTCGCCTCCTTATACGTTTCACTAAAGAACAGATAAAACGAATCTATTCATCATCAAAAAAAGCGCCTCTGTGTAATGAATACACAGAGGCGCTTTTTTTGCGCGGTTCCACTCTGTTTGGACCTCATAAGGCCCCGACTTAGACTCTATAACGGGAGTTCCCGCCACTATGTACTACTGTTCCATAGTAGACTCTTGAGGTGCATGTTCAGAATGAGTCCTTAAAATCACTTGCAGCCGGTGGTGATTCTCTCTTGATAAGGACTTCCTTTCCTACTTTTCCTCTTCAACGCTTTTGATATAATGATACCATATGCAATTCTTTCATGCATGTGCCTGTCTTACTCGAGCTCTTTTAACACGGTATCTAGTCGAGCTACAACAACATCTTTTCCAAGTAAAGAAATGGCTTTCGGTAATTCTGGACCATTTGTTTGTCCCGTTGTTGCTACACGGACTGGCATGAATAACTTTCTGCCACGGTGTTTCGTTTCTTTTTGTGTTGCTTTTAATTGTTCTTTAATAACTTCAGGTGTAAAGCGATCCAACTGAAGGAGATAATCGGCAAACACTTGTAATACTTCTATCGTTTGCTCCTCTTCAAGAACTGCTTGAGCCGCTTCATCATACGCAATTTCCTCTTTAAAGAATACATCGGTTAATTCGACAATTTCTGCACCATAGTCCAATTGTTCTTGATATAAAGAAATCACATCTTCAATCCACTCACGACGCTCTTCACTCATATCTGCATCCACTTTACCAGCGGTGATAAGATGTGGTAAAGCTAAATCAATCACTTGCTCAACAGGAAGTTCTTTAATATATTCCCCGTTCATCCATTTTAATTTTTGTGGATCAAATACTGCTGCAGATGTTGATAAACGTGCAGGATCAAACATT
>DATGUV010000091.1:0-4495 GCA_035301025.1 Bacillota bacterium
GGTCTTTTCCGTACTGGGCATACTCACTGAGATCATGCATTAAACGGTCTATGTTTATATTCATCATACCAACCTTCTCATGTAATAGTTTTGCCAAAATCCTACGATCCTTCCCCTTTAAAATCTCTACTTGTTATTGGCTGTCTTTTTCTAGTGGTACAGCAATTTCCACTCCAAGTCCTGGCTTGTCTGAAACAGAAATGGTTCCATCTTTAACAATGTCCCACATTGGAGTTTGGATAATATCGTGTTTGTGTAAATATGCACCACAAATAAAATCACTTGGGTTGACGATGACTGGTGTACTTGCGGCTACGTGCATACTTGCTGCGATTCCAACCCCAAGTTCTAAGTTACTTCCGATAGTACACGTCATGCCAGCCGCTTCAGCCATGCCGGCGATTTTTTTCGATTGATGAATCCCGCCTACTTTACAAATTTTTAAATTCACAATGTCGGCACATTCCATTTTTATAATGTTTGTCATGTCGTGAATGGAGAATACCATTTCATCAGCCATCACTGGTGTGTCAATGGCTGCACGGATTTCTTTCATGCCAAAAAGATCCCATTTTTCCACTGGCTGTTCAATGGATTCAATCTCCCCTGTTTTCTCTAGTGCACGCATCACTTTAATAGCTTCAGGAACAGAATATCCTTGGTTTCCGTCCAGTCTAATCCCTACATCTTTGCCTGAATCTTTGATGGCTTGGCGAATAGATTCGACAATTCGAATGTCTCTTGTTGGATCATTTCCGACTTTAATTTTCATCATTTGAAAGCCCATGTCAATGACGCGCTGTGCTTCTTTGTATGCTTCTTCATCACTTTTCATACCGATTACATACGTAAGAGGAATGGTTTCTCGATATTTTCCGCCAACTAAATCATACACAGGTTTGTTTTCAGTTTTTCCCCATGCATCGTGAATAGCAATGTCGATGGCGGATTTAGCGGAACTTTGCCCGTGAATGACCCCGTCCATCCGCTCGTGGGCGGTACTTAAATGATTAATAGGTAAGCCGATCAAGACGGGGGCTAAATATAAATCATTTACAAGTTTAATGGTTTCGGCGGTTTCTCCCATAAATGCTGGAGATGGCGCCGCTTCTCCGTACCCTTTCACACCGTCTTCTGTAATGACTTCCACAATCGCGTGCCCCCGTGTCGTGGAAGCGTATAATGAAATTTTCCATTCGTTTTCTAGTGGTACGTTCACTACATATGTGTTGATTTCTTTGATGTTCATGCTCATGTTGTTCGCTCCTTTAATTGATACATGGTGCGTGGACGTCCTTTTTCAAATAACTTTTGCTCTCCTGCCAATTCAAGCAGTCCACTTTCCACCAGTTTTTTAATCATCCGTGCAGCTGTCCGTGTCGTCACTTTACTGTAAGTTGCATACTCATGGGTGGTAAATGGGTTAAAATCTCTTAGTAATAAAAATTCGACAAAAGTAGTGGCAGTTTCGAGTGTCACTGCTTCTGTTTGCATCACGCTGCTAATCAATGTTTCCCGCTCCGAATGGGTTCCTGGATACGATGAAACATACATGTAATTACCCCGATCGTCATACACATAACAACTACTCGCCTCTTCCCCAAGGGCACGTCGCATAGCGATTTTAGCATTCCCTTCCGCTTCTGGAGCGGTTTTTCCTGAACCGAAACCGATGACAATATGAATGTTTAATGTGCGTTCAACTTCTCTAATGTATTCATGTAAATTATTGCTTGAAACGAGATTGTCCAGACTACCTTGGGTCCCGAAAATAACAAAATTGTTGTTTCCTTTATATAAAGATAAATCCATTTCATGGGTAAACCGGAGTAAAATTTGATGCAAGGTTAATTGCATCTTTTCAAATTGAAAATCGTCCATTTCATCCACATATGCTTCCATTTGTTTAATCTTTACGAAGCCTACAACAATTCTCGCTGTTTGACTCACCCGTAACTCTCCAAGGGTTTTTGCCTCCTGGAGGGCAAGCTTTACATTCTTTTGCGGAATCGGCATTTTCAAACATGGAATTCCTTTTTCCTTCAACTGCTCTTCCACAGCGATAATACTCGTTAAGGCGTATGTTGCTCGACCCGCGTGCCACAGCTTTTCGTGAAACTGAACGATTTCAGCAATTTCAAAAGGTTCTTGATCGGAAAAATCAAAAATTGGAAGTGCGTCTTGAGGAATATCTAGTACTTCTAGCACTTCATGAACATCTTCTTTATGCATAATATCCATAGAGAGATCGTGAATGTGACTCTGTTTTTCTTGGAATACGAGATTAAATGCATTGGAAATCATCAGCTGATCAAATTTCACAAACACGTGTGGAACGTTAATGTTCTTTAGCACTTCTTGTGCGTACATATACGGAATCGGTCCGGTAAATAGAAATACGTCACAGCCATATGCTTGCTGGACGAGGGTTTCTGTCTCTTGTGGATGTTGATAGGTGAAGGGAATGATTCGAATATCTTCCCGCTCCTCCACAAATACTTGTAAATCTTCAATCGTTTCAGTTGCTCCAAATGCACCAATACGAATAGTCATACATGCCTCCTGTGTTTCCCTTTATCACGCATTAACTTGCTGTAATATCCCCCTCTGTAATTTTTTGCGGAAAGACAAGGTAATAAGTGGGGGATAAACTGCTCGTAAATTCCTGATTCTAATCAACTAACATTCAGTGAAAACCCCACTGAATGAAGTTTCACTTTATGACATATATTCTAATACTTTTTGACCAATCTGGGCAATGGTTTGTTGCCCGTCATGATTATGTGTTAAATCTGTGGCCATTACTGTGATATATGCAGACCTTTGTTCATTTTCAAAATAAGCAATATCGTGTTCTACTTGATTCAATGTCCCGGTTTTGTTGCCAATTTTCACCGCTTCTGCAAACATATTTTGATAGGATGGGAGTTTATCTTTAAATTGCTGGTTTGCCATAATTTCTCGAAGCAGCTGTTTACTCTCCGTGCCTAACACATCACTTTTCGCATCTAACACGTTTAAAAATAGATTCATATCTGCTGCCGTTGTCTCATTATCAATCCCTTTTTCCAAGGATGCATGATCCATAAAGAAGCGCCGGACAAAGGTGTTTCGTGCTCCTACGTCCTTAAAAAATGCGTTGATCGCATCCATCCCAACTGCGTCAATGACCATATTTGCAGCAATATTATCTGAGACAATGATGGATAACGTGATGGCGTCTTTCAGTGAAATTTCTTGAGCGTGATACATATAATTCAGTACCCCTGTTCCCGCTACCGGTTTTGTAATTGGAATCATTTCATCCAGGTCAATCTTCCCTTTTTCTACTTGCCTCAAACACGCCATGGCAATAGGAACTTTAATAATGCTTGCTGCACTTTTTTTCGTGTCAGCAAACGCCCGCATCTCCCCTTCATCTGTTGTAAGACAAAGGGAGATGTGACCAGGTGCATGTTGTAAAATGGTTCGAATATCAGATGTTAATTGAGTAAATTCCATATTGATCACCTATAAAATAAGACTTCTTAATATAACGAAAATTAAAATCGCTACCGTCGCTACAACTCCAAAAATAACCATACTCTTCAAATCTTTTGAACGGGCAATTCCCATTGCTCCTAGTGTATCACCAATTGGATAGAGAAGCTCAGTCATTTGTGAACCAACGATTAATACCATAATATAGATACTTGAAGGAATCGCTGCAGCTGCAAACAATCCACCAAACATTTCATCCAGTACAACGACTTGAGCAACAGCTGCTCCAGGAATTCCAGCAACACCTGTAATGGTTGAAATGGCGATTAATGTTAAATCTCCACCTTTGCCCATAATTGGTACGAGTAAATCTTTTAATGCTTCAAAGCCACCGAGTTCTTCTACATAGTGAATGAACGGTGTGAATAATACGAACTGGAAGAACAACCAAATAAGTGGTTTCGCCCCTTCAAAAAATGTTTCTGTAATGTCGTTCGGCTTCATGCGACCAACAAGTCCGGTCACAATTGCAGTAACAACGATGACAACAATGGCGAATGTTGCTCCACCTTTAATAATAATGCCGTACGTAATAAGTCCAAGCAATGTAATGAGAAATGCTACAGTTGCTTGTTTAACAACTTTCGGATTTTCTTGTTTTTGCGTGTTTAATGAAGCTGCTACATCCTCTTCAGAATATGGATATAATTCAAGGGTTTTTGGCAACGTTTTCTTCACGAAAATATATGTGACAAGCCACATAATAATGGAAAGTGGTAATCCTGCGTACAGAAGGATTTGGAAATAAGATAATCCCGTCACTTCCATAAATGTGACCATTGGTGGCGTAAAGGGTCCGAGCCATAATCCGGTCACACCGGCTCCTTGGAAAATAATTGCAACGGCACTGGAAGACAACCCTGCTGAAGCAACGATTGGAATAACAACTGGCGCGATAACCGCGTTGGCCCCAGCAAGTGTTCCGAGAGATCCGGTAAGTAATGTGGAAGATGCC
>DATGUV010000092.1:0-4885 GCA_035301025.1 Bacillota bacterium
ACGATTACATCCAGAACATCAATGGATGAAACCGCTTTGCCCGTTCGTACACAGGATGAAATGATGGTAGGAAACAACTTGGGTGGAAGTAGTGTTCACTGGGCTGGAGCTACATATCGCTATAATCCATTTGAGTTTGAGATTCGTTCAGAAATTGAAGAACGTTACGGAAAAGAACGAATTCCTGAAGGATCGCTTTTACGGGACTGGGGAATTACTTACGATGAAATGGAAAAATATTATGATCGTTGGGAAAAAACAGCGGGAATATCTGGTGAGGAGGACCCATTAGGTGCGAAGCGCTCATCAGATTATCCGAACCCACCGACTGTTGAAACGCCTAACTTACGTTTATTTAAAGATGCGGCAAAGGAATTAGGTTATCACCCCTTCCAAATCGCTTCTGCTAACGTAACAGAAACATATGAAAACCCAGATGGACAAGTGATTAACCAATGTCAATATTGTGCTTTTTGTACGCATTACGGCTGTGACTTCGGTGCGAAATCGGATCCGATTGTTACGGTGATTCCAACAGCAAAAGAAACAGGCAACTTCGAACTACGAGTCAACTCTTATGCCCGACGTGTAACGTATGATGGTAAAAAAGCAACTGGGGTTATTTATGTGGATATGGTCACAGGTGAAGAATTCGAACAACCTGCAGATGTCGTAGTGCTTGGTGCATTTACGCTAGCCAACAACCGTCTATTAATGATGTCAGAAATCGGAAAGCCATATGATCCGAAAACAAAAACAGGTGTAATTGGCCGAAACTTTACAGGTCAATTTAACATTACGTTCTTAGGTGCGAGAGGTTTCTTTAATGATAAGAAGTTTAATTTACACATGGGTGGCGGAGCTTTAGGCGCTACATTTAGTGATTTATCGGGCGAACATATCGACAATACGGATACCGATTTCCTTCACGGTGGTGGAGTTGAAATTAGACAATACGGTGATGGACCGATTAATAACAACCCGGTACCAAAAGGAACACCATCTTGGGGGAAAGAATTTAAGGAGAAATCCTTATTCTATGCGAACCGTAGTTTAAATGTTTGGTTTACACCAGGTGTTTTACCATGGTGGCATAATTATTTAGATTTAGATCCAACATATAAAGATGCGTTTGGCGACCCACTCCTACGGGTAACAAACAAATATACAGACCAAGATCGTAATATTGCGAAGTTCGGAATTAAGAAGTGCAGTGAAGTGATGGAGAAAATGGGTGCAGATATTATCGATGAAGATGAAGTCCCAGAAGAATTTGATCATATTTACAATGGGGCGCATTATGCGGGTGGTGTCACAATGGGTGATGATCCGGAAACTTCAGCAGTTAATACGTACTTACAGATGTGGGATGCAGAGAACCTCTTCGTTGTCGGAGCATCCGCCATGCCACATTTCGGTGATCGCCACCCAACCGCTACGGTCGGTGCGATCGCATATCGTGCAGCTGAAGGGATTGAGAAATATCTAAAAGGCAACGGTGGCCTACTTTTACAACCTAAAAAATAAACAAGTACAGCGCACACAAAAGGAATGTGCGATGTCGGAGGTGGATTGAATGGGAATCGCCAACATTGGTATACCTGGATTAATTTTGATTGTTTTGCTTGCTTTAATTATTTTTGGCCCGAATAAATTACCCGAAATCGGAAAAGCAGCCGGTCAAACCTTACGTGAATTTAAAAAATCAACAAATGATTTAATGAGTGATGATTCGAACGCAGAAAAAGAAGAAAAAGCGAAGAAAGCTCAAGAATAACGCTAGAATGAAGTGTTTTGTAGTATGAATGGGAACAGAGTTCATTTACACTTCGTGATAGAAAAAAGAGTGAGTCATAAAAAGCGACTCACTCTTTTTTTGTCTATACGTAACAACAATTCCCCTCATTCGGGTCATCATGTCAGGTGAAGTCCGATTCATAAGGAAGAAAGGAATAAACATTCTCGGATGAATAGATGCATATTTTATAATGCTCTAATAAACACACATACAATCGTTACTCGAACAAAATATAGTATAGTAACAGAGCGAAGATGGTTTTATAAATGACTCTGTAAATGTTTAGAATGAGTTCTCCTCTCTGACCCAGTTGTACAAGAAGTCATGGACGCATGAGAAAGACAAGTTTCTAAAATATAGATAAAAAATCGTCAAGGAACAAGCGTGTGTCTTTCGCCAATTCGCCAATAACAATGGTCGTGCATGGATTGGGGATGTAGCAACATTACTAGGAATAGAATGATCCTACGAAATCAGAAAGACGCATCATCAAGATGACCCTTTTCGTAAATCGAGAAGGGAAAAGGCAAGTACTCTACTTTTATGCTACAAGACAATGCAATGCCTTCATAACGGTCAAATCATCATTATAATTTTTATGTTGTCATGTAACTTTCGTATTTGGATATGGATATGTAAAACGTGCTGAATGGAGGTGAGGAAATTTTTTGGATCATCTCATTCTATTTACGATACTGTTGATTTCCCTTATTTTTTTATCAGCATTTTTTTCTTCATCGGAAACAGCTTTCTCAAGTGTTAATAAAGTCCGCTTGAAGAAATTTGTTGACGATGGGAGACGAGGAAGTAAAAAAGCTCTCCTGCTTGTAGAACACGACCACTTTGATCAAACACTTTCCACTATTTTGGTAGGTAACAATATTGTCAATATCGCAGCTGCAAGCATATCAGCTAAACTGGCAACCGAAATATTCGGTGGCAATATAGGTGTCGTTATAAGTACAGTAGTCATGACGATCCTCATCTTAATATTTGGCGAAATACTTCCGAAATCATTGGCGAGGGAATACGCAGAAAGTTATTCGCTACTAATATCGAATGTGTTATATCTATTGATGCAGTTACTTGCCCCTATCAATTTCCTCCTCCTTCAAGTAAAATTATTTGTCTCAAAATTTCTTTCAAAAAATAATAACTTACCTTCAATGACAGAAGATGAAATTAAAGTTCTTCTCGGTATAAGTGAAAAAGAAGGTGTTATTGATGCCGTAGAAAGACAGTTAATCCATCGTTCTATGGATTTGGATGAAACGACCGTAAGGGAAATTTTAACTCCGCGTATGGATATCGTTGCAATCGATATTCATCTTCCGAAAAATGAGATTATTAATGTTTTTTTTGAAGAACGATTTTCTAGAATCCCTGTTTATGAAGGAAATATTGATCATATTATTGGGTTTTTAATTGGTAGGGAATATTTATCTAGTTTAATAAGGTCTAAACATGTAAAAATAGACAAGTTACTAAGAAAACCATTGTTTGTGGCAGAATCGATGAAAGTTTCTACGCTTTTACCACGACTACAAAGAGAAAAAGTTCCTATGGCCATTGTATTAGATGAGTTTGGCGGAACAGTAGGCATGGTAACATTGGAGGATGTCTTAGAAGAGATTGTTGGGGAGATATTGGACGAAAATGAGGAACATACGAACCTAGTCACACAAATCAATGAACATGTATATATATTTGATGCTCAATACCACATTCATGATTTTGCTAAGTTGATGCAAATTCCTTTACTGGATAGCGCTTATTATTCGTTAGGAGGCTGGGTGATGGAAAATCTAGAAGATATTCCTAAGCAGGGAGATTCATTCAATTATAAACCATTAAAGGTGAGTGTTGTCGAAGTTGCTGGTCGACGCATAAAAAAGATAAGAGTTGAAGTTCGAAGCGATGAAGAAGGTATAAAAATAACTAAATGAATGGTCTTAGGCTGTCATGAGCTTGTCGACAGCCTTTTTTAAATCATTTATTTATCTTGTATGAATAAAGGGTTAATATAAACGCTCCGAATTTCTCAACAAACGGAAGGACAATGAAGGAAATAATTACGTGCGAGATCACGATCACGTGTGCAAGCTGTATATGAGGATGAGCTGATAAATGCATTCCTAAATTGACAAACAGATTCATAAGCGGATAAATGAGAGCGACGCAAAAGATATTTAACCACGTGTAAGAAAGAGCTGTAAGTGTAGCTTCTTTTTCCGCACCGATGGTAGCGAGTAGCATCATCAAACATGTACCTATCTTAGCCCCAAGCAGAATAACAATGCCGGTAGCTAAGCTCATTATCTCGGTGGTGAGAAAGCTCATCGTCAATCCAATCGCTGCAGTACTCGATTGACTTATAGCCGTGAAAACTGTACCGACTAAAAAAGCGTAGAGGTGGTTTTGATCTAAGGTAGCACATAAATCATGCATATAATCCGAGTCTTTCATAAAAGAAGCTGTTATTTCAAATCCCCACAGGGATCCGAATATGAGAGATGTCCCAATAAGTACGTAACCCATATGATCAAAATTTTTAATGTTCATAAAGTAAAATATGGCTCCAACCAATACCATAGGAATCACAGAAACTTGTAGATTAAGGGTAATGATTTCAGTAGTTATGGTTTTACCAATATATGCTCCTAACATGATACCAATGGACTGGTAGAAGGTGATGAATCGAGTCGAAACGAGCCTACTCGTGATCACCAACACAGCAAGATGATTTTGTAAAATAGCAGTAATCATGATACCCGTGAGCATGCATTTCCATGGATGATCCATACGTTTGATCGGCCATTTTTTTAATACATCTGTAGTAAGATCGAATAGTCCAGATCTTAAAAGGTACATTCCATAAATAAACCCTCCTAAAAATAGAAAAAACGACAGGAAAATAATCATCATTAACCTCCTTTTTAACCTTTCATGTACGAGAGCCATATGTGTAAAACCATCCCCTTAGGACGGAGATGGTTTTTAAACAAGGCTCATATCTTTGTCATACTTGTACCTTTTTGCGATCATGGATTTTTAAGATGAATGTTGCGAATGGCTTGACGAATGGAA
>DATGUV010000093.1:0-5369 GCA_035301025.1 Bacillota bacterium
GTAAACGCTGGGTCATGTAATATTTCATATAACCCGACCGTTTGGGAATGTAAATTTGGAATCTCAATTCCGATTGTGTTTTTCCCAGGAATTGGTGCCTCAATCCGAATGTCTTTCGCAGATAAATTTAATTTAATATCATCGCTTAAATTACGCACTTTACTTACCTTTACACCAAGTGCAGGTTGAACTTCAAACCGAGTGACGGAAGGGCCTTGTGTAACATTTACAACTGTTGCATCTACATTAAAGTGGACAAATGTTTCTTCTAAAAGGTTGCGTTGTTCGATTAACCAATCGTTGTCCGTTTCATCCGTAATCATTGGATCATTTAGCAAATGCATGGGAATTGAATAATCAACTTGATCTGCATCAACAAAGCTCTTAGATGGTTGCTGGATGTGTGTTTCTTGCTGAATATTTGATTGTTGTTTTTCCTGTTGTCGTTGATACCGCACTTTATCTTGTCGGGTCATCATGACATTAAACGGAATATCTGGTGTATCCGGTTGTGGTGTTTCGTTTGATTTCTTTGGAGCCGGTGTTGGCCTTTGTTTCCCATGATTTTCATTTGTTCCTGTATTGTTCAGCTCTTTAGGCTCTTCTTCTCTAGATGCAGTTGATCGTGGAACCTCTCTTATTGTATTCTCCACACTTTCTTCTGATCGTGTATTCGCAACCATTTCAGATCCTTGTTGGTGGATATGCTCAGACTGTGTGCTCTCTTTTGTTGGTTCCAATGTAGGCTCGTTATCCATTGTATGTGTTTCCTGCAAAATATGTTCTTCTGGCTCCCTTGATCGTTCTTTTTTAACTTGCGATGTAAGTGAACTGACCGTGTCTTCTTCAACAGGAACACTTTCATCATTCTTAGACTCCTCATGTTCTGAGCGCATGTCTCTGCGAATGTATGCGGGCGTATTTCTTAAATCCCGCTCAGTTGTCCTGCGATTATATCCATAAATTGGTGAGGGAACATCTGTCGGAACAAACCTCGTAGAACGAACAGAAACTTTATTTTCATGTTGCTTATCCATTTCTACATGCTTTTCAGTAAGTTGTTCTTCTTGGTCTTCTAATCTAGAACGCAATCGATCTGATGTACGTTCTTTTCTCATATATGTTGGTATTTCTAGAGTTTCATCCCGTTTATGTACTTCTTTTTGTTCATAATCTGGTATGATTGGAAATCGAAAATTCCTTTTATCAGGGTACTCATATACAACTTTCGTCTCAATATTTCGTTCGTTTGGTTCAACTCGCTTTGGTTGTCTCTGTTTTTTCTCTTCGTCCATGACTTCTATCATTTCTATTTTTTCATAAAAGAAAAAGTCATATAATTTCTTTTTCATACTTCTCCACATGATGATTTCACTCCTACCATCCATAATTACCCTTACTATCCATTTTACCAGTTTTTATCTATTTTTGCAGATAAAATTGGAAGTTCTATATTTCAGCACAAAAAAAGTGAAAGAATTTCATCTTTCACTTTTCTTGAATCTCTATTACTTATACTGCAAACGGAGTTCCAACGACTGCATCTTCTTCCAATACATATATCCCATTTTCCTCTGGATCTTTCGGAAGTCCTAATTCTTCTCTGGAACAAATCATTCCATTTGAATCTTCCCCCCGTAAGTTCGACGCTTTAATTTCAAGTCCACTTGGCATCGTGGCACCAACCCTAGCAACAACAACCTTTTGTCCTTTAGCAACGTTCGCTGCTCCGCACACAATTTGCTCAATTCCGTCGCCTACATCTACTTGACATACGCTTAGTTTATCGGCATTTTCATGGGGCTTTTTTTCTGTAACATAGCCAACGACAAACTTCGGTCGGACATCAACTTCCAATTCGTCTTCTACTTTATTTTTTTGGAAAATATCTCGAATCCTTTGAACAAACTCTTCGTTAACTTCCAGAGGCCCATTACCTAATTCGGTTATATATGTGCTAGCATTAAAAATATTATATGCTACTGCTTCTCCTTTTCCGTTACATATACGGACAACATCACCTTTTGTCTCTGCTGTACGTTCTTCTCTTGGGCATTCTTCAAGAGCAAGCATAAGTACATCGCCTACACCTGAGTGATTATAATATGCGTTCATCATTCATCCTCCTGATTTTTCTTTGGTCGGTTTTGTGCAAGAATAAAGACTGGTTCCAAATGTTTATCCTCATATACAAAAGGCAACGATGTAATTGGAATCCGTCCTTCTGCAAAGAATTGCATGGTCATTTGTGCCAATATATCATACCCTGTTTGATTTTGGATGTCAGCTAAAATAAGCACGTCTTGATGAGGGACAGCAACAACAAGCTCTCCTAAACTATTTGCTTTCATTTCTTCTAAAAATGCTTCATTTAAAATGCGACTTCCATCATATCCATCTTGTGTGGATACGAAATAAAAATCATTCCCTGCAACGCGATCTTTTTTATGTGGATTAGATAATGAACGTAGGTTAAACATCGCCATTTCATGGATACGTTTTTCCGTCCATTGTTCTTTCTCAAGCATGGATTCATCAATGAGTCGATAGGACTTCCCTAAATCAAGAGCATAATAAATGCGCGTCTCAGCTGTATGATCTTTTGTAACGAGCTTTTTCCCGTCTTTCATTGTGGTAGCAAAGGACGTTGCCCGAATCACCGGAAAAATATGCTTTTCAGCTCCAGTAAGCTCATGCTCTTCATTCATGATACGAAGGGATTCAACAATATGATCTTCTAACTCATCAATTGCTTCCTCCCCTCGTTGATTGTATTTAGCAATTACTGTAGGCAGTTTAATAGAAACCCCTTTTTTACTTTCTTTCCATTCAACACGAAATGTATCTTTATCTCTATTATAAGATGTACGATATTCCGGATTGTCTAAACGACTTTCCAGCAACCGCTTCATCTTAATACTTGTCATTGTCATATAATACCTCCTGTAACCATTCCGATATTTATAAAACATTTATTTGTTCGTAATCGTAACTAGATGCAATCTCAACTTATTCTCCCCTGTTATCATAACGATGTTCCACCATTGTTTCAAATAATCTGTATGGTTCTAAGACACACAATGTATATTTCTTTGTTTATCCCCCTTTCATTGGTACTATAAAAGAAATGGATATGAGGAGGAATAGCATTGAATTTAGTTGTATATTTAGCTGGGGAAATCCATTCAGACTGGAGAGAACAAGTGAAGGCAAAAGCTAAGGAAAGAGAACTTCCACTTACATTTGTCTCACCACAAACCGTTCATGATCGTTCAGATGATATTGGTGAAGCAATCGTTGGAAAGCAACCTAACGATCGTTGGAGAGATGAAGTTGCTTCACAAGTAAACAACTTTCGCACTGAAGTTCTTATGAAGAAAGCGGATGTTGTCGTTGCTCTTTTTGGAGAAGATTATCGTCAATGGAATACAGCCATGGATGCTAGCGCTGCGATTACACTTGGGAAACCAACCATTATTATTCGTTCGGAAAAATTAATTCATCCATTAAAAGAACTATCGAATAAAGCAAATGTAACCGTTGAAAATGTCGATCAAGCAATGGACGCAATTGCTTACATTTTTGAATAAGCATATGAAAAACACACGTTAGCTAAATGTGTGAATAATTTCCCGGTTAGTGGACGCGTGAAGAGTCCTTAATCGGGATTTTTTATTTTTGTGTATGCGACTATGGTGATGACGGTCCAATGTGACCGATTCTGAATATTTTCTCTAAAAAGGGAACGAGGCGCACTCCAACGTGACCGATTTTGATATTTTTCTCTAAAAAGGGAACGAGGCACACTCCAACGTGACCGATTTTGATACTTTTCTCCAAAAAGGGAACGAGGCGCACTCCAACGTGACCGATTCTAATATTTTTCTTCAAAAAGGGAACGAGGAACGCTCCAACGTGACCGATTTTGATATTTTTCTTCTAAAAGGGAACGAGGCGCACTCCAACGTGACCGATTATGAATATTTTCTCCAAAAAGGGAACGAGGCACCCTCCAACGTGACCGATTTTGATATTTTTCTCCTAAAAGGGAACGAGGCGCACTCCAACGTGACCGATTTTGATACTTTTCTCCAAAAAGGGAACGAGAGACGCTCCAATGTGACCGATTATGAATATTTTCTCTAAAAAGGGAACGAGAGACCCTCCAATGTGACCGATTATGAATATTTTCTTCAAAATGGGAACGAGGCGCACTCTAACGTGACCGATTTTGATATTTTTCTCCAAAAAGGGAACGCTTTTTGTATATAATGTATAAATTACGCAAAAGATGATTCCAATAATAAGTTGGAATCATCTCATACTTGTTAAGCATCTTTTAACCGTACTCTTTTAAAAGGCTGTTTATAGCATGTGTTAAAGGTTACCACGGTACTCCCATTGGCCCTTTAACATGTACATAACATGGCTAAACATTGTGCTTCGATCAATTAAACCATTTGTAAAAATACCAATCGCACCTTCCTCGTGACGAACGTTTTCTTTCTTAGAATACCATTGCATCACTGGACCTAATTCTTTTCCTCTATACAATTCATTTGCCACTTCTTTTGGTAATGGAATTCGAGCGCCACTTGCTACAAATAAATCCTCTGTACTTGTAGCAAGCGCTCCCCAGTTACAGATAAAAAGTGCTCCTTCAATCTCCACTACTCCACCTTCAAGCCCGATACCAATTGAATACGTATCTGTATGTACCGGTAATGATTGTGTCGCACGATAAATCGCACCTCTCTTCGTTTCTTCATCTGAAAAAGGCTGTTCAGACACACCTGAAGGAGTATTGACTGAAAATAATTCGGCGGAAGGAAAGACTGATTGCACTGCTTTCACTTTTGCTTTATTTTTCGTACCTACCCATACGTGCATACCATCCCTCTTTTAATGATGACCTTTGATTTGTTCGATTGTATTTGCATCTGTTTTACGAACGAGTTCTTTCAACAATTCTTTTGCTGCTGCATAGTCATCAATATGGATAATGGATGCAGCTGTGTGGATATATCTTGAACAGATTCCAATCACCGCTGAAGGAACACCATCATTTGCTACATGAACGCGACCTGCGTCTGTTCCACCTTGAGAAATGAAATATTGATAGTTAATATCATTTGATTCTGCTGTATCAAGAACAAATTCTCGCATACCATGGTGTGTAATCATTGTTCGGTCGTAAATACGTAACAATGCCCCTTCACCAAGTTGGCCGAATTGCTCCTTATCTCCTGACATATCATTTGCTGGAGAAGCATCTAGCGCATAAAAAATATCAGGTTGAATCATATTTGCTGCTACTTGTGCTCCTCTTAAACCAACTTCTTCTTGAACCGTTGCTCCAGAATAAAGTG
>DATGUV010000094.1:0-4690 GCA_035301025.1 Bacillota bacterium
AGCTTTTGGAAATTCCGCACATATCTGCAACTTGTTGTTGTGTTTGTTTTTGCCGTAAACGTGCTTGTTTAATTTTTTGACCAATATGTTGCAAATTAATCGAAATACCTTTCTCCTCCTTTTTTTATACCATCCCTGCTATGGAGGGTGCCATTCAATAACGTGCCTTAATCATAAGGGAGCACCGTTTATCCGTCAAGACTTGTGGATGCAAATCAACAAAGCTTGTTTAAGGATTCTTTTATGTGTAAGCGTCTATAAAAAGACATAGCAAAAAGGCTGGAACCATCTATGAGTGGGAGGAATTTATCATACTTATATGAAATTCCATTGAGCCCACAGGAATGCATGGTGTTAGGAAAACATTTATTGATATTCACTACCATACAAGGGGTAAGATGTTCCAACCTGTTTTTTAAGATAATTGCGCTGTTGCGTATGCTAAAGACTTACTCGGTAGTTCTTTTCCCAATTTATTTTGGATGAAGAAGGAAGCCTCTTGAAGTTTCTTTTCGTTGATTCCAGTGTGAATACCCATTTGATGCATTAAATATAAAACATCATTTGTTGCAATATTTCCTGCCGCTCCTGGCGCATAAGGGCAACCACCAAGCCCACCAACTGAACTATCAAACCGAGTAATGCCATATTCCATTGACTTCATAATATTAGCAATCGCCATTCCACGTGTGTCATGGTAATGCATAATAATTTTCTCTGAAGGGAAGGTTGCTAAAATCTTTTGTAGCAATGCTTCCACTTGTAGGGGGACTGCTGTTCCGATCGTGTCCCCGAGGGATAAGTCGTCTACACCATATTCATAAAGAGTTTCACATACTTCCAGCACTTTTTCTGGACGGATCTTTCCTTCATATGGACAATCAAATACAGTAGAAATATAGCCCGTCACATGTTTGCCAGCTTGCTTTGCTTCTTGGATCACTTCTTTTAAGACAGGATATGTCTCATCAATGGTTTTATTTATATTTTTTTTATTATGTGTTTCACTTGCTGACATAAAGACTGATGCACCATCAATTCCCGCTTCAAGCGCAAATTCAAGTCCTTTCATATTCGGTATTAATGCTGAATACCGTACATCAGGAGCGCGTTCAATGAGCCTACCAACTTCTCGAGCATCTGCTAAGGCAGGAACCCATTTTGGATGAACAAATGAAGAATACTCGATTTCTTTCACACCTGTTTTTGAAAGCATATTGATCCATTTCACTTTATCTTCCGTACGGACAAACTCTTTTTCATTTTGCAATCCGTCCCTCGGTCCAACTTCTTTGATTTGAATATGCTTTGGCAATTGGCTAATCATTACACATTCCTCCTTTTTTCAACTATTGTATCCGCTTTCAACTCTATTGATTTAAATATGTCACGTTGTTAAAAAATATTCATATGTGTTTCCAACTGTTCAACTTTGTTGAATACACTATAATATATGCGGGTGCTGTAGTCAAGTGACGTGTTTTTACATTTAATTATTATTGTGTTTTTTAAACTGCTTTGTTATACTACGTCTGTATCATCTTATTTCAATACACATATTGAAGTGAGTGGAGGAGCAAAAACCAACAGTATGTAAACGGAGAGGAATGAGACTCAAAGAGGTTTGCAGAAAGGGGAATTTGCCGAAGCTTTAACTGGGCTCATCCCATGTAAAGCTGGGTCTGTATTGAAAAAATACAGGACTGTCATATAGGTATTCTATATGGAGGGCTAACTTACGCATGGAAACGACATAAGCACATTGCTACTTATATGAGCAAAGCGCTTGTTTCATATGCAGCAGCGACCCTTCGTTGCTGTTTTTTTGCGTCTTAGTATGGAAATAGCCCCTTTATTACGTCACATAATAATATTAAGGGTGTGAAGAAATGAATTTTGGTAATGTTGTAACTGCTATGGTTACCCCATTTAAAGATAATGGAATGGTTGATTATCTACAAACTAAAATATTGATCGAACATTTAATTCATAATGGATCAGATGGAATTGTCGTTGCTGGAACAACGGGAGAAAGTCCAACACTTTCTGCAGAGGAAAAAATAGAGCTTTTCACATTTGCCGTGAAACAAGTAGATGGCCGCATTCCAATCATTGCTGGAACAGGATCAAATAACACAGCTGCTTCGATTGCCCTAACAAAAGAAGTAGAGAAATTAGGAGTAGACGCAATTATGCTTGTGGTTCCTTATTATAACCGTCCATCACAAGCTGGCATGATCGCACATTTTGAAGCAATAGCTACATCTACTTCCTTACCGATTATGCTATACAATATTCCTGGGAGAAGCAGTGCCCAACTAGACGTTGAAACAGTCGTTCAACTCTCACAGATTCCGAATATTGTATCCTTAAAAGATGCAAGTGCGAATTTAATTTATATGTCTTACGTACGAGCACAAACCTCGGAAGGTTTCTCCTTATATTGTGGGGATGATGGGTTAACTCTTCCTTCTTTATCCGTTGGTGCTACAGGTGTTGTCTCTGTTGCCAGTCATATTATCGGACCGGAAATGCAAGAAATGGTTCGCGCGTTCAAAGACGGAGATATGATGAAAGCTGAGAACTTACATCATACATTACTTCCAGTGATGGAAGCCATGTTTGCCGTACCTAGTCCTGCTCCAGTAAAAGCAGCACTTGAGATGAAAGACTTACCAGTTGGTAGTGTACGTTTACCTCTACTTCCATTAACCAGTGAAGAACGAGCTACATTATCTTCTGTCATTCGATAAAATGAAACTTCATTCAGTGGCTTTTTCACTGAAAATAGTGATGATCTTTTCCCTTTTCGCAAAAAGCTTTCATCAGCGTTTGTGAAAAGGGATTTTTTGTGCTTTTTCACGTAAAAATACACTTATTTTTAACCTTAAGTAAAAAATAGTTTACACTATGTATGAAATATGTTACTTTTGAAATAGGAGGTGCTCGCTATGGTGTGTAACCAAGAACGTATCATAACCAATCGAATTGTCGTCCTGCGAGCTGAGCGAGGGATTTCACAAAAGGAACTGGCGAAGCAATTAGGAGTGAGTCGACAAACCATTTTGTCACTAGAAAAAAATCGCTACAACCCATCATTAAAATTGGCTTTTGATATTGCACTTTTTTTTGATGTAGAACTGACAGATGTATTCCAATATGACATAAAGGAGGAAGAATAATGGATATTATGTTGTCATTTTTACGCATTGGCTATGTCATCGTGTTTTTCGGGGCTTGTTATATTACATTTAAGTTTGAATGGGGGGCTGAAGGTAAAGATGAGCGTGGACAAACGATTACGAACAAATCCTATGGAATCGTATTTCCTTTATTACCTTTTGGCTGGTTTGTACTATTTATCTATGATGATTATATTTCCCCAATTCCATATGAAACGTATAAATTACTCGTTTGGTTCTTAGTTACAGGACTTATGATTATTCATGCGATAAATCTGAAAGTACTGAGTAGAAAATATTAATCATTTTATGAAGGGTAGGCATTTTAATGAGTATATACACATGGATCGGATTGATTGGGGCAACTATTGCAACATTCTTCCCACTTTTGACTCGAAAGAAGTTGCAAAAAGATGAACGTATCGCTGTTATACGAAACTCTTTTATTCTAATTGGTGTCCTAGTTTCTGTATTCATTTTGCAGATCAATAGTTTTATTGTTATTGTAGCAGCGCTTATTGCAGCTGTTGTTTTAGATAAAAAAACATACACCAAAAAAAGATTGCTTATTTATGGCGGAATCTTCGTTGGTGTTGTGGCACTATTCTTATTTATTTTCCGGACCAATCCTAATTACGTAACCAAACATATGCTGAAACATCCGGAAACGACTTCATTATATATTGCGATCGATGGAGAACCTGTGATTTCCCATGAATCTGACGTTGTTCGACCTCTAGCAAGTGTTGTAAAAATTGTCGTCGCCCTTGAATATGCTTATCAGGTGTCTGAAGGAACAATTGATGAAAACACGGAAGTCCTAGTAGAAGATTTGGATAAATATTATATCAAAGACACAGATGGCGGGGCACATCCTGATTGGAAAGAAGAAGAAGGATTGGAAGATGCTGAAACAGTTTCGTTAAAAGAAGTAGCCCGTGGGATGATTACATATAGCTCCAACGCCAATACGGAGTATTTAATTGATCTACTTGGTGCGGAAACTATCAACCAACGAATGAAAACGGAGAACATCGAGCCACATGATGAAGTGTATCCAATTGTAAGTGGTCTTCTCGTAGTTGCCGAAGAAAAAAGGACATCTGAAGATAAAGATTGGTTGGAGAAATTTTCCACTATGGACGTGACGGAATACGGGAATCGCGCATTTGAAATTCATGAACAATTAAAAGAAGGTACATATGATACCTCTGGAGTAGATCATCTTTCCCTAAAAGAACAGCGGGTATGGTCGGATCATTTAACAGGCTCTACAGCTGAAGCCTATGGGGAGTTATTGCACCGTTTTGTCACCGAAGATTTTGATGAAGAGGTCAACACAATCATGCATGACTTGCTTAGATATGGGCTTGAATCAAATCCAAAAAATCGCGAATACTATGAAGCTATTGGAACAAAAGGTGGATCTACTGCCTTCATCATTAACCAAGCAATGTTTATTGAAATGCTTGACGGTACCCAATATGAATTCGTCATTTTAACAGATG
>DATGUV010000095.1:0-3553 GCA_035301025.1 Bacillota bacterium
AGTATTGGTTTAGCATTTATTTATTTATTAAGTACAGGACTCACATATGTTGTTACATATTACGGCCATAAATTAGGGGTTAATATTGAAACAGATATGCGTGACGATTTATTCAATCATGTTCAAAAGCAATCATTCCGATTTTTTGATAATACTAAAACGGGACATATTATGACACGTATTACGACAGATTTATTTGAAATTGGTGAATTAGCTCACCACGGGCCAGAAGATTTGTTCATTGCAATGATGACATTTGTTGGAGCGTTTTGGATTATGCTTACGATTAATGTGAAGTTGGCACTCATCATCTTAATTATGGTACCTGTTTTAATTTTCTTTATTACGTACAGTAACATTAAGATGAGTTCAGCTTGGAAAAAGATGTACGCCAATGTTGGTGGTATTAACGCTCGGATTGAAGATGCGGTTTCAGGTGTACGTGTTGTTCAATCTTTCACAAACGAGCCATTTGAATTAAAACATTTCCGCATGAATAATGATGCATTTCGAACATCAAAGTTAACGGCTTACCGAGTGATGGCTCTTGTAAGTTCTAACATATACTTTTTAACAAAGCTTATTACTATTGTAATTCTCGTTGTTGGAGCATATTTAAGTTATCAAGGGGAGCTTTTATACGGGGAACTAGTTGCCTTCATTCTTTTCGTTAACGTACTAATGCGTCCAATCGAAAAAATTAGTGCATTGCTTGAATTGTATCCAAAAGGAATGGCAGGTTTTAGACGTTTCCTTGATTTGCTTGAAGTAGATCCAGAAGTAGTAGATCGTAAAGACGCCAAAGACGTTCAAGAATTAAAAGGAGATATTTCTTTTAATGATGTAACATTTGGCTATGAAAAAACCCAATCCCCTGTACTTGAGAATATTAATTTCAAGATTGATTCAGGTGAAACTATTGCTTTTGTTGGACCGTCTGGTGCAGGAAAAACGACTATTTGTTCATTGATTCCACGATTTTACGACGTAACACAAGGTGCTATTACGATTGATGGAATCGATATTCGTGATATGAAAGCACGTTCCCTAAGAAAGCATATTGGTATTGTGCAGCAAGATGTATTCCTCTTTACAGGAACACTTAGAGAAAATATTGCTTACGGGAAATTAGATGCAACAGATGAAGAGATTGAAGAAGCTGCCCGTCAAGCTCATATGGAAGAGTTTATTCAAGAGTTGCCAAAAGGATATGAAACAGAAGTAGGAGAACGAGGACTGAAATTATCAGGTGGACAAAAACAACGGATTGCTATTGCTCGGATGTTTTTGAAAAACCCATCGATTTTAATTTTAGATGAAGCAACTTCTGCACTAGATACTGAAACAGAACGTATTATCCAGGAAGCATTAACAGAGTTGGCCAAAGATCGTACAACGCTCATTATTGCTCACCGTTTAGCGACGATTAAAAATGCCGACCGTATTATGGTTGTGACGAAAAATGGAATTGAAGAAGAAGGTTCCCATGAGGAGTTAATAAAGAAGGATGGGTTATTTGCTCAACTTCACAACATGCAAATGTAGAAATAAGCAGAAAATAATTATTTCCTGGGAAATAATAGGCACGCTCCTGAAAATAAAGAGCGTGCCTTTTCTTTGGAATCTTTTATTCAGTCCATTCGCTTTGAAGAAGGCTATATAACACTTGGTCTACTGGTTTTCCATTAAGCCATTCGTGTTCTCGAGCAATCCCCTCTTCATGAAAGTGTAATCGTTCTGGAATAGCTCTACTCCCACTGTTTTCAACGGCTACAAATAGTTGGAGACGATTTAAATGAAGATCTCTAAATCCGTGGGTAATGATTTCTTGAACTGCTGTAGTCATAATCCCTTTACCTTGAAAATCTTCTCCTAACCAATATCCAATCGTTCCTACTTTATTGGTAACGTCGATGGAATTAAAACCAATGATACCAGCAAGCTCATTTTTATAAAAAATTCCTGCCGTTAAAGAGTCTTGATTGGCGTAAGCTTCAAAGCTTTTCGTAATGAATTGTCTACAGTCTGCAATCGAATCGATTTCATGAACCCAAGCAAGCCACTTTTGTAAAAATAACCGGTTATGATCGATTAAAGTGAAAAGTTTTGTATCTTCACTTACTTTCAACATACGCAGGAGTAGATTTTCATTGACCTGCTGAGAAAACATCCGTATCATCTACCTTTCATATGTGAACATATTATTTCCCGCCCAATCTAATGGATTTAGACGAATACCTATAACAAACGCCCTGTTTTTACATATGCTACTACATGAGCAGTAAGGGGGTGTTATGATGTCATACGGCGGAGGTTTCGGAAATCAATGCTGTTCAGGTGGTCCATCAACAGGTGGGTATAATACAGGAGTTGGCGGATTTGCATTGATTGTAGTATTGTTTATTCTCTTAATCATTGTAGGTAAAGTTTGGTGTTAGTTCGACACATTTTTAGATAATGTATAAAAGGATTGCTCTCGTAATCACGCATCATGATGCAAAGGTTAGGGATATGTAGGAGCAAAAATTCTAAGAATGTATAAAGCGACCTTGATCTACTTCCTAAAAGTCGATATGTATAAATGACACGAACACTTCATGGAACTCGAGCAGATGCAACCCCATCCTTGAGTTCCATTTTAGTGTTTATACCTTTAAAGATCCACGAAAGCCTCTCACACTATAATAAGAAGACGCACCATTATGGTAAACAAAAACATGTTCATATCGCCGATCACAGAATAAGGCTCCACCTAGTGAACGAATGGCGTCAGGTGTTTGAATCCAACTGGAAGTTTTTGTATCAAAAGCACCGAATGTTTGTAAAAAGCGATACTCCTCTTCCGTTAGTAATTCAATCCCAATAGAAGCTGCTAAATCTTGAGCATTATTTTCAGGTGGATATTTTTTGCGAGATTGTAATGCTTCAAGATCATAACACACACTTCTTCGTCCATCTGGTGTTTCTTTTGAACAATCAAAAAATACATATTCGCCTGTTTCCTCATCTTGATAAACTACATCAGGTTCACCACCGGTACGTTCCATTTCGTGCAAGGTCCAAGCTTTTTCTGGGGACGCTTCAATATTTGATTGTACGTTTGACCAATCTAGATTTGGATGGCGATCCGTGTTTTTCTCGAACCGATCTCTAAGGATATCTAACAGCTCTTCCAGTTGTTCTGTGCGTAGTGGCTGATTTATATGTGCATCATTTCCCGACATTTGCATTCTCCTATCAAAGGTAAAAACATCTACCTATATCTTATCATAATGAACTGTTGTCAGGTATCCAAGGATGGACCTCTGGAAAGCCCTGCCTTTAATCAATCATTATGTCCATACAACTTGAGAATGTAAACATGTGTGTATGGACATATCCATTGAGTGATTTATTACCGTTTAAGAAAAGCAATGAGCTGTGTCATTAAAAGTTTCTTACGGATTTTTTTTCTAGTCTTTATTTTCATTGCACGTGCATGTTCCCGTGCTTTGTGTCGTAAGTCATTCATATGTTGATGAATAATCTCTTTATTAGTAAATTGCATTGTTCT
>DATGUV010000096.1:0-6700 GCA_035301025.1 Bacillota bacterium
TTCTTTTCTACGACTACTTGTCTTTGATCAATATTACTATGATCAAAAATAGCTGAAATTCGTTTTAATTTAGAGATGTATGTAGGAAATAACTTGGGCAAAAGATCCTTCACTTCCTCTTGTGTCAACACGTATTGAGGAATTCCTAGGCCTATGGATGCGATAAACGACATATACTCACTCCTTTTTATGTATGTATCCCCCAAAACAAGGTAAATATGCATTTGTTTGTCATATGTTTGTCACATACTTTTTTAACCTAATGGTTAGTAAAAACTCCAAAACAGGATTAAATCGTATTATTGAACAAAGTGTGAAACGTTGGTACAACAAGGTTTAGAGGCGATTTTTTGTGTATGATGAATATAGAAATAGAAAGTTACTTTGACTTGGGTAAAAATAAATATAGTAAATAAACTTGAGGTATTATTACCCATTTCATTAAAGGAAGGAGTGGAGAATAAATGACACAAGCTCCAATAAGAGAACCTGAAACGAAAGGTAAAAAAGACGAAGAAGAAAATGAATTTAAAGGTACGTTTATAGCAGTCATGCTTTTAGGTTTATTTTTAATTGCTTCGTGGGTTGGCGTTTGGATATTATTTTTAGTTCGTTAAATCAATTAGATGAGGAGTAATTCAGATGAACATGCACAAATATGAAAAGATTTGGCTATGGTTTGGAACCGTGACATTATTTGTATTTTTAACAGTTGTAGGAATTAGTGCTTTTTATATGGGAAATAAACCGCCTAGTTGTGCAGTAACAATTGATCCGGCAAAAGCAGCGAAAGAAGCACCTTTTAATGAACCAGGATTAACGCAAATTGGTGACAATGAATATCAATTAACTGTATTAGCTTCAGCCTTCCACTTTAATGTTGGGGATCCTGAAGGAATTATAGAAATACCTAAAGGAGCAACCGTTCACATTAGCGCAACAACTTCAGATGTGATTCACGGATTTGAATTGGCAGGTACAAACGTAAACATGATGCTTGAACCTGGATATATAAGCACATATACAAATACGTTTAAAAATGCAGGAACTTATACGTTATTATGTAACGAATACTGTGGCACAGGACATCAGACGATGGCAGCTACAATCAAGGTGGTGGAATAAATGAAAAAGTCATTACGTAGTATTGCGACCCCAGATGCTAAACTGGCAATGGCTCATATGTATGTTGCCTTCGCTGCCCTATTTGTAGGTGCAACATGTGGACTTCTTCAAACACTTGAGCGTTCCGGAAAGTTTACCATTCCTGGTGGATTTAACTATTATCAAATTTTAACTGTACACGGAGTTATGCTTGGACTTGTACTTACTACATTTTTCATTTTAGGGTTCATGCTTGCAGCCCAAAGTAAAACGGCTGGAAGTTATTCCAAAGGTGAACTTCGATTAGGTTGGACTGGTTTCTGGATGATGACAGTTGGAGTTGTTGTAACTGCTTATTTCATTCTTATTAACAAAGCTACAGTTCTTTATACATTTTATGCACCAATGATGGCTCACCCTGGCTTTTATATCGGACTTGTACTTGTAATTGTTGGAAGTTGGCTCATAGGATTTATGGTTTTCAAACGCCATAGTCGTTGGAGAAAAGAAAATCCAGGAGAAAAGACACCTTTACTTAGCTACATGGCAGTTATTACATTAGTTATGTGGCAAATTGCAACATTAGGTGTTGCGGCGTCTGTGTTGATTCAATTTTTACCAATGTCTCTTGGAATAACAGATACAATTGATGTATTAGTAAGTAGAACATTATTCTGGTATTTCGGACATCCACTTGTATATTTCTGGTTACTCCCTGCTTACATGGCATGGTATGTAATTATTCCTAAAATTATTGGTGGAAAATTATTTTCTGATACACTTGCTAGATTATCATTTGTACTTTTGCTTTTATTTTCAATCCCAGTTGGGTTTCACCACCAGCTTACAGAGCCTGGTATTGATCCATTCTGGAAGTACATCCAAGTAATTCTTACATTCTTAGTTGTTATTCCGTCATTAATGACTGCATTCTCTTTATTCGCAACATTTGAAGCACGCGGTCGAGAACTTGGTGGAAAAGGCCTCTTTGGCTGGGTGAAAAAAATGCCTTGGAAAGACGTTCGCTTCTTAGCACCTTTCATTGGAATGGTCTTATTTATACCAGGAGGTGCAGGTGGAATTATTAACGCATCCAACCAAATGAACCAAGTTGTTCATAATACCATTTGGGTCACAGGTCACTTCCACTTAACGGCAGCAACATCCGTTATTTTAACATTCTTTGGAATTGCATTTTGGCTCGTCCCTTCTATTACGGGAAGAAAGCTAACAGCATCCTTAAATCGTTGGGGAATCATTCAAACAATCGTTTGGACAGTCGGAATGCTTATTATGTCAGGAGCTATGCACTGGCAAGGATTACTGGGAGGACCTAGGAGATCCGCTTACTCAGAGTACGCAGGTAACGCTGACACAATGGCTTGGGGACCCTATCAAATGGCCCAAGCAGTTGGAGGGACGATTCTGTTTATCGGAATGATTATCATGCTTGTTATCTTTATCCGACTTGCTTTCTTTGCTCCTAGAGGAAAAGAAGAATTCCCTGTTGCAAGTCTTTCACATGACGCTGGTGAAACTCCTGCTGTCTTTGAAAACTGGAAACTATGGATTGGTATTACTGTAGCATTAATTTTATTTGCGTATACAATACCGTTCATCGATATTATTCAAAACGCACCACCAGGATCACAAGGATTTAAGTTGTATTAAATAGATGCTTGGGGAGAAACGTAAGACTCTCCCCTTCTTCTATTGCTTGAAGCGGAATTTATTTGTAAGGAGGAGAAATAACTTATGAAAAAGTTTTATATTACATTCGTCATTTTACTTATAATAGGAATTGGTAGTGGAATTTATTATTTGGAAGTTGTTCGCCCTGGTAATGCTGAACTACCTGAAGATATTGTCATGGAAACAGCCTTTGACGGTGAGTATGCTTTTGGAGATATGGATAAAAAAGTTCGCATTATTGAATTTATGTATGTGAATTGTCCGGATGTTTGTCCAGTGACTACTTTAGAGATGTCAAAACTTCGAAACAGTTTAGAAGAAGAAGGTGTGTTCGGAGATAAAGTAGAATTTATCACTATTACGATAAACCCTCGGGATGATACACAAGAAGTACTACAGGAATATGCAGGACGTTTTGAGGTCACCTCAGATGATGACGGTTGGAAGTTCTTACGTTCAACAGAAGAAAATACAAAGGAAGTTGCAGATTCCCTTGGATTTTTATATCGAGATCCAGGTAACGGAGACATGGTTCATTCCACATATGCATACTTTTTAGATGAGAAAAACAATTTAATTGAGAAGTTTACAATGGGTGATGCATTTGATACAGATCGTGCTTATAAACGAATTATGAATACAATTAACTAATGTGTAGAGAAAAGCTCTCTACACATTTTTTTCTTTTTTACCAAAGTATTGATAGTAGTCTGTTTCAATAAATCCATTAAATAGTTTTCTTTTTTTAGTCACTTTTTTCCCGTAGTGGGTTTCAAAAGACTTCATGGAAGTTAACATGTATACACTCCATGATGGATGTTCTTTCATTATGCTACCGAGATCTTGATATGCCTTTGCTACAACATCTTTATCCCCTATGCGTTCACCATATGGAGGGTTGGAAACAATGTAACCATTTACTTGATCCTTAATTGAAATATCACTTACTTGCATCTGTTTAAAGGAAATTAAGTCAGCAAAACCAGCTTCCATAGCGTTTTGTTTAGATATTTCAATCATTTTATGATCAATATCTGAGCCATAAATATGAAGGGGCTGATCATAGTTCGCCATTTCCTCGGCTTCTTCAAATGCATCATCCCACATTTTTTGTGAGATCCATCCCCACTCCTCAGCATCAAAACTACGATTGAATCCAGGGGCGATATTTTGACCTATCATTGCTGCTTCAATCGGGATTGTACCTGAACCACAAAACGGATCAAGAAGCGGTTCATGGGGTCGCCAATTTGTTAATAACAGTAATGCAGCAGCTAATGTTTCTTTTAAAGGGGCTTCCCCCTGCCCTACTCTATATCCTCTTTTATGTAGTCCTTCACCAGAGGTATCCATTGTTAATGTTACTTGATCTTTAACAATCGCCACTTCTATCTTTGATTGTGCTCCAGTTTCAGTAAGACGGTTTGCTACCCCGTGTTTGTTTTTCAGACGATCTACCATAGCTTTTTTGACAATAGCTTGACAATCAGGAACACTGTATAATTTTGATTTATGGGATTTACCACTTACTGGAAATGCCCCATCCTCAGAAATAAACTTCTCCCAAGGTAAAGCTTTCGTTTTCTCAAACAACTCATCAAAAGATGTTGCTTGAAATTGACCAACAACGACTTTTAACCGGTCTGCGGAACGCAACCATAAGTTACATCTCGGAATGGCTGCCGGTGAAGCGGTAAAGAACACTTTTCCATTTTCTACTTCTACCTCATATCCTAAGGTTCGAAGTTCCTTTGCAACAATCGCCTCAAGTCCCATCGCAGCTGTTGCAACTAACCGTATATTTTTCATCAATAACAACCCTTTCTTTTATGACTGCGAAAAGATAAAAACCTTTCTAATAACCGTTGTATTAGAAAGGTTCAATAACACATCTATGTGACCAGTGAATACTCGATAAGCCATGTTCTGTTCCGTTGTACTACTACGGTGGTCAGCCTTGTACTTAGGGTGCAATCATCTATCTACAAGTTACCTTGTCCCTCTTTCAGTTGAATTCCCTACTAAAGGATGCCCCTACCATTGTTTGGGTTGCTCACTCATGGGGTTTACCCGTTCCACTCATAATGTTTCCATTATGACTACGTCTCTGTGGCACTTTAAAGGTTCATATTCCATATCAATAAAGACGTAGGAATATCTCCTGCCGTGAACCATAACTGGTTCCCTTAACTTATCATTTCATTAAGCATGAACACTACAAACATCTCAGTTTGTGTGAGTATGGACTTTCCTCTACACCGTATATAACAGTGCAGCGATTACATGAGTATTCGACTATTGTTATTATACCATATCATTTATGAACCGTCACTATCTTGTTTCTTTATAAATCTTCTTGGTATTTACGTCCAAATACTTCTTTTTCTAAATTTGACAAACGCTTAAGAACATCATAATTCACTTGATGATTTGTCTGTGTTTTCTGTGGTTGTGTACGCATATTGCTCATGTCTTTTTTAAGTTTGTTGTTTTCGGTCGTTAACGCGTCAATTTGTCGTTGGTATGCATTGTAATCTTGAATAATCATATCAAGAAATGCATCTACTTCTTCTTGGTTATATCCACGCATAGCTGTTTTAAAATCTTTTTCTAATATTTCTTTGCCAGTTAACTGGATTTGTTGATCCTCCATACTTAAACACTCCTTTTCAAAGGTCATCAAATTACATTTTATATGTTGGTAATTGTACTTCACATGTTTCTTAGGTTAAGTATAGCATACATTGACTTTAGAATTAACATTCTCTATTCATCTGAATGAATTTCATAATGAACAAAATCAGCTATGTCAATACAACATGTAGTTTCGAAAGCTCCAACGGAACTACATGCTCTAGTGAAATGGCATAAAATACGTATTATGAAATTCACTAATCTGTTAAGTCAATAGGTGAAAAAGAGAACGGAAGCAATTCATCCATTGTAAATGTAAATGTTTCTCTTGTTTCACTCACTAAGTAAATAGGCATATGCTCATCAAAAAACTCAGACATGACTTGTCTACATGCACCACAAGGAGGAACCGGACGTTTTGTTCGTGCAGCTACTGCTATTCCAGCAAAATCTCGTTCCCCTTCTTTAATCGCTGAGAAAATTGCAACCCTTTCTGCACAGCATGATGAACCATATGCTACATTTTCAACATTTATTCCTGTATATATTGTTCCTTCTGTAGTAACTAATGCAGCTCCAACTGGAAAGTTTGAATAAGGTGCATATGCATGTTTCATACTTTCTATTGCTCGGTTTATGAGGGATTCCTTCATTGTTCTTCCTCCAGTTATTCTATTGGTTTTCACCATCCAATATTTGATTGCACACATAATGTGACGAGTTGTAATATTCCATATATCTACGTTTACGCAAATCTTTATAATAACTATGTAAAATGAGCAGTTCAATATTTTCTGCAGTGGCATGTATTTGATGAGGATGTACTTGTACATTCCTTAATTTCACTTCTGCTAAACATGTTTCTTCCCACTCAGAGAGTAATGTGTATATTGGTGCAGTTTCTTCTTTCATTTTGAGAAAAAAATCTTTATCATGAATGGACGGTGCATCTTCTTCTCTAAAAAATATATCGTGTAACTGATCAATCACTTGTTTTAATTGTTCCGTTAAATGAAACACTTCTACCATATATATGTGAACACTCCGATCTTCATACATCCATTGTTCCCAGTGCTTAAAGCATAGTATGTATCTGATCTATGGTCAAGTAAGATTGCATATTTATTCTCTATTAGAATGATTTTTTTCAATAAAAAAAGAAATTCCCCCTATTTCACATGTGAATCTTTTGAAATAAAGGGAAATAGTTAAAGGTTTGAATGAATCTCATAATACATTAATCGCAAAGAAAATCCGAATTTTCATATTA
>DATGUV010000097.1:0-11168 GCA_035301025.1 Bacillota bacterium
CTGGAAAATACGTTAGCAACATTTCCTGGAACATTGATATTTGCTTCTCATGATAAATATTTCACCAAGAATATGGGCACTTCCTTGCTTGTATTTGAAGATAAAAAGATTCAAAAAGCACCTATGACATTGGAAGAATGGCAAGAACGACAATCCCATCCGAATGCTCAAAACATAGATAATGATGAAGAGCGATTACGTATCGAAACAGAATTGCAAGCTGTACTAGGAGAACTTAGTTTAATACATGAAGACGATCCATCGTACCATCAATTGGATCAAACTTTTAAAGAGCTTAGTAACAAACTGAAAAAGATAACATGACAGAATCTCCAGCCTATGAGGGCTGGAGATTCTGTATGATAGAGAAATATTGTTGCACATTTTTCTTTATTCACATGAATGAATGTCATAATGCATTCATGAAAGCCAATCCCTACATACGTGTGAAGAGGGATTGGCTTGGACTCTAGGTGGCTCTCTTCACGCCTCTGGGGATAAGGATAACATTTTCTAGAACTTTCCCCCTTCCTAGCGAGCGTCTATCCATTTATATGTAAATATTTTCTTTGCAAATGCATTAAGCGATAGAATAACGCAATTGCTCCTACAGAAAGTCCAATAATTAATCCAACCCAGTATCCGAATGGGCCAAGTTCAGTATAGTTGGCAAGGATCCATCCGCTAGGAAGTCCAATGATCCAATAAGAAACTAACGCCATCACAAAGGTCACATTCACATCTTTATATCCTCTAAGTGCACCTTGAATTGGTGCTCCGAAAGCATCCGCAATTTGAAAAACAATCGCGTAATAAATAAATTGTTTCGTTAACTCAATGACTTCCCGATTATTAGAATATAGGGAAGCTACAAAGTCGTTGAACATAAATAAAACGAGTCCTGCAAAAATGGCAATAAACACACCGCTACATACACCAATCATTCCATATGTTTTAGCATCCATATATCTCTTTGCTCCTGCTTCATAGCCTATCGCAATGGTGAGAGCCATTCCCACACTAAGAGGAATCATGTATAGGAGGGAAGCAAAGTTAATGGCTGCCTGATGCGCTGCGATGGTGTATGTAGAATAAACACTCATAAATAGTGTTACAGCTGCAAAAATACTCGTTTCAAAGAAAATAGCAGCACCAATTGGAATCCCGATTTTTAATTGTTCCCACCATACGGCGACAGAAGGAACTTCAAAAGACTTAAAAATATGATAAATTCGAAACGGGCTTAATGTATGAACGACATATATAGAAATAAAACACACGATATAATAGGTGAGAGATGTAGCAATACCTGCGCCAACTCCGCCAAACGCCGGCATACCAAACTTTCCAAAAATGAATATGTAATTTAAAATAATGTTCACTGGCAACGATATTAAGATGATAAACATGGATATACGTGTTTGACCTAGGGCGTCTATAAAACTACGAAGAGTATTAAAAATAAATAATGGAATAATTCCGGTACTTAGTGCAATTAAATAGTAAAATGCGGTATGATAGACACTTGGTTCGATATCCATGAATTGTAATATAGGCTGTAAACTAAAGGCACCAATGATTAAAATAAGCAATGCAAGTGCAATGGATAAATAGATTGCTTGTTGCACTTTACTTGGAATATCTTTTGGTGTCTTTGCACCTATTAAATGAGCTATAATAGGAGTGATGGCTAATAAAACGCCATTAATACCGGTAAAAATTGGCATCCAAATACTTGAGCCAATAGCAACTCCGGCTAGATCAGCAGCACCAGCCCGGCCTGACATGACAGTATCAAAAAAAGACATTAAAAACATACTTAATTGTGTCACCAAAATGGGCGCTAAGATGGATGCGAATAAGATTAATTTTTCTTTTGTAGATGTGGTTTCATGCATATATTTCTTTCCTTTTGTACTCGTTATGAAACGAATCATTTGTATGAATTGCATTACTAATTTATTATACCTCTTTTATGGAGATTTGAGAAAGAAAGGACGTACAAAGATGAAAGAGAAACGAATGTTATTTACTGGGGGAGGAACTGCAGGTCATGTCACTGTAAATATGGCTCTCATTCCTGTGTTTCAACATGAAGGATATGAAATTGATTATATCGGTTCTCATGATGGAATTGAGCGGGAATTGATTGGTCAAATGGCGAATGTTACCTATTACCCGATTTCAACAGGAAAGTTACGCAGATATATGTCTG
Source organism: Bacillota bacterium (assembly GCA_035301025.1). GTDB lineage: Bacteria > Bacillota > Bacilli > Bacillales > Amphibacillaceae > CALAMD01. The sequence continues at coordinate 2,216 of DATGUV010000097.1, forward strand.
TTGAAAATATTAAAGATCCTTTTAAAGTACTAAAAGGAGTTATGCAAGCATGGCGAATTATTGGAAAAACAAAACCTGATATTATCTTTTCTAAAGGAGGATTTGTTTCTGTTCCTGTTGTTCTAGCAGCGAAACTTCGACGAGTACCAACGATTATCCATGAATCTGATTACACCCCTGGTCTTGCGAATAAATTATCGATTCCATTTGTGAATCATGTACTTACAACTTTCCCTGAAACATTAGAATATGTTCCAGAGAAAAAGAGTACATATGTAGGAGCGATTGTTCGAGAAGAGTTATTTACAGGTTCCAAAGAGGTAGGTTATACATTAACAAGCTTTACAAAGGCTAAACCGGTTCTTCTTGTTATGGGTGGCAGTAGCGGATCGGAAAAAATAAATACAATTATTCGTAATTGTTTAGACGATATCTTACAACATTTCCAGGTTGTTCATATTTGCGGAAGTGGTCAAAAAGATGGGTCTATCCAACGCGATGGCTACGTGCAATATGAATATGTAAGAGATGAATTAAAAGATATTTTTGCGATTACAGATTATGTTGTTTCTCGGGCAGGATCAAATGCGATATTCGAATTTTTAGCTTTGAGAATTCCAATGTTGCTCATACCTTTATCACGTGCTGTAAGTCGAGGAGATCAAATTATTAATGCTAAATCTTTTGCGAAACAACGATTTGCCCAAGTGATTGAGGAAGAATCGTTAGAAGAGGAAACATTTGTTGAAGAGTTGAAACGACTGAAACAGATGGGCCCTGTAATTGCAGATCATATGGGAACGTATAAGCAATCCGAAGCCTTGGAAGAAGTAGTCAATATTATTCATACACACCGAAAACAATCATAATTGTTTGAATCGTGGATGTGTGAATGGAGCAAAAATAGCAATGTCGATACAATGTATAGTTGCTCAAGGTCTAACGAAACTACTAATTGTATGGACATTGCAATTTCTTGGATGCATATGTAATTTTAATATTCAGGTGTTTTATGAAGAACTTCATGGGTGTCTAAATCTATTTCATAAGCGATTTGTTCCACCTGATCATCGTCTACTCCACTCATATATAAAATGGAGTTTTCTACACCGATATATACAGTGTGATCAAACAATTCCTTATATTCCTCACTTGATAATGGAAGGGCTTGTTCTTGAATGACTTGTTCACCATCCTCTATGGAGTAGGAACGTAATTCTGAATGTAAACCATTGTCATTTAATTCCTCTACTTTATCGATGAGAAAGAAGACCTTATCATCTTGCCATTGGATTTCATTTAGAACGAAGTCATATTCATTTTCAAGAGTTAGCATTGGTTTTTCAAATGAAAAATTCATATCTGTTATCGTATACATGGACCAATAATTCGAGTAAAAAAATCCTACTTCGGTTTCAAGGGCAATATATCCATCTTTATTCAGATGGAAATCTCTAGGAGTCGTATATGCATCATCTTCTTCAGTTGGAGCTAGCATTAATTTGGATTCCCCTGTTTGAATATTTGCCTTGTAAATGGATTGAAGGGGAAGATCCAATTCGGAAGTGAACCCGTCTTCAGCAATGTAGATCACATCCTTACCGTATACATCAAACGTACCAACATCTTCATCTACGAGAAATTCTTCTCTGTTTTCATGGTGATAAATATATAAGTCCTGATTTGGTTTTAGATATACTACAACTTCATCATTTTCAATATAATTGTTTCCAAAATTTGTTCGTTTCTCTGTATCTTCGACCTCTTCTCTAGCGGTCTCTTCATTAGAAGAGTTACTACATCCAGCTACAGCAATCACTGTACACATACAAGCAAAAATAATAAATTTCCATTTTCCCATGTCCCATCAACTCCTAAAAAAATGCTATGAAGAGCGAGGTTCACCTTTTGTAACGACGTCAACTTTTCCAGTGCCTGGATCAATGACTAATCCGTGAACGACTACATGTTCTGGAAGTAACGGATGATTCCTAATAATTTCTACACTTTGCATAACGGAATCTTCCACTGTGTCAAATCCGTGAAATTCTTCATATAAATTAATTCCCGAATGTTCAAGGGTATCAATCGTTTCTTGTTTAATCCCGTGTTCCAACATCTTCCTGGTTAAATGGTCTGTATCAACGTGTGACATTCCGCAATCATGGTGGCCTATGACCGTTACCTCTTCCGCTTGAAGTTCATAAATAGCGACTAAGATTCCCTTCATAATACTATCAAATGGTTTACGGATAATTGCTCCAGCATTTTTAACCATTTTTACGTCTCCATTTTGTATGTTTAATGATCGAGGCAAGAGTTCGACGAGCCGAGACTCCATGCATGTAAAAATGACCATGCGTTTATTTGGAAGACTATTTGTTTCGTATGGTTCATATTTTTTTCCTTTTACGAATTCTTCGTTGTATGCAAGCATTTCTTCAATATACATGTTGGACCACCCTTCAAACATAATAGTATCATCATACCAATTTGTGATGCGTTCGTATACTGATTTCTCATGAATTCAACTCAGTCCCAACACCACTTCCGTTGACTTGTAATTTTCAAAACATTATAATGTTTTTACTTGAGTGCATGCATTTCATGTGATCGACAAGAACAAATTCCATATCCTTTTAGTAAACAGCTATTTCCTACAGTGAAGAGGGTAAACATCTTTCTTCAGGATAATTAGCTGTATTTCGAATGTTGAAAATGGTTGAGTAGTGTGGTCATCTTTGTTTTGAAAGAAGGTGTATAAATGTTACGTGTGTTTCAACGCTTTGGTTGGTTTTTTAAATTATATTGGAAGCGATATCTTTTCGCAATTATTGGTCTGTTAGCTGCAAGTGCTATTGGTCTTATTCCACCTAAGCTAGTCGGTATCATTATTGATCATATTCAATTTGAAACATTGACATCAAAGATTTTAATAACGCTATTATCCATTTATGTTCTCGTTATGATTATGCATTATGTGATTGGATTTTTATGGGATATAACATTATTTAGTGGAGCAGTACGATTAGAGAAAATGTTTCGCACGAAATTAATGAATCAATTGCTACGTATGTCTCCCACTTTTTTTGGTAAATTTCGAACAGGTGATTTAATGGCCCGAGCGACAAATGATTTACAAGCGATATCATTAACAGCGGGTTTCGGAATTTTAACGTTGGTAGACTCTACAACATTTACAATCATGATTATTGCTGTAATGGGTTTTACGATTAGTTGGAAATTAACATTAGCTGCATTGCTCCCATTACCCCTGATGGGCATTTTAATGAGTAAATACGGGAAAATAATTCATCAACGCTTTACGGAAGCCCAAGCTGCTTTTGGAGCATTAAACAATGGTGTACTTGAGTCTATTCGTGGAGTTCGAGTACTTCGCTCTTTCGTGCAAGAAAAGCAAGACAACGAACGTTTTAGGGAAATGACAGCACATGTTTTTGACAAAAACGTAGAAGTAGCTAAAATTGATGCTTTATTCGAACCTACAATGAAGATCCTTGTAGGATTATCCTATACGATTGGTCTCGGCTATGGGGCAATGCTTGTGTTTGAAAACCAAATGTCCCTAGGAGAACTCGTATCTTTTAATGTATATTTAGGAATGTTAATTTGGCCGATGTTCGCTTTTGGTGAACTCATAAATGTGTTGCAACGTGGAAATGCTTCACTTGACCGGGTTCATCATGTTCTTGACTATGAACCGGAAATGACAGATGTGAAAGACCCTGTACATATTTCACATGTAGATTCGATTCAATGTAAAGATGTATCTTTTACATATCCATCCTCATCAAAAAAATCATTATCAAATATAAACCTTCACATTCATCAAGGTGAAACCATTGGTATTGTTGGGAAGACAGGTGGTGGGAAAACATCTTTATGTAAATTATTATTGCGTGAATACAATACATTTACAGGAAGTATAACGGTAAATGATACTCCCATAGAACAGATCTCTTTAGCAGATATCCGTGGGAAAATTGGCTATGTACCTCAAGACCAATTGCTGTTTTCTACGACCATTAGAGAAAATATTCAATATGGGAATAATGATGCGTCTGATGACGAAATATATCATGTTCTTGAAAAAGCCCATTTTTTAGATGATATTCAACAACTTCGCGAGGGGCTCGATACAGTTGTAGGTGAAAGTGGGGTTACCTTATCCGGAGGGCAACAACAACGGGTAGCCCTTGCCCGTGCTTTTATAAAAAACCCTGAGATTCTTATATTAGATGATTCCTTATCAGCAGTAGATGGGAAGACAGAATCACATATTATTGATCATTTAAAGAAAGACCGCCAACAAAAGACGACATTTATTGTTGCTCATAGACTCTCGGCAGTAACACATGCTGATCATATTATTGTTCTTGAACACGGTAAAATTGTGGAGGAAGGAACACATGAATCCCTCATGGCTGTAGGTGGTTGGTATAAAGATCAATATAAACTGCAACAAATAGAGGAAAAAGAGGTGACAGATCAATGACACCTTCTACAGAAAAGCGTTTATTTACGTATGCATGGGCGCAAAAAAATTGGATCTTACTCGGTTTTGCCTGCTTAGTTGTTGCAGTTATTTTAGAATTGGCTGGCCCCTTCATCGCTAAAATTGTAATTGATGACCACATTTTAGGTGTGGAAGGTACATGGGTGGAAGTAGAAGAAGAGGATCGAATGACTGCATCCTACAAGGGGAAATTATATAAGCGGGAAGACCGTGTGAACTCTGACATGATAACCGGCGAGCACATAACATTGCTTCAAATAGGATTGTCATACTATATCGTTTCAGAGGATGTACCATTACAAGGGAAACGTAATGTATCTAACGGAACTATTGAAATCACTCAAAATGATCAGGTCATTACAGTTGATGCGGATGCTTTATCTCTTCCACAAATGGCTTCCTTTTTTAATCCTGAGAAACGACCTATTCTACTACTATTAGGATTGTACATGATATTTTTAGTAATCGCAGGGTTGTTTCAATTTTTGCAAACGTATATTTTACAAAAATCATCCAATAAAATTGTTCAAACGATGCGCAATGACGTGTTTACACATACACAAAAACTTCCAATGGATTATTATGTACACACACCTGCTGGTAGTATTGTATCAAGAATTACAAATGATACCGAAGCGATTCGTGATTTATATGAACGTGTGTTATCCATTATTTTAACGAGTATTATTTACATGACAGGTATTTTTGTTGCACTATTTATATTAGATCCAACTCTTGCTCTTGTGTGCTTATTTGTTATTCCTCTTATTTATGGATGGATGCAATTGTATAAACATTTTGGTTCAAAATATAACACTGTCATTCGTTCAACAATCAGTAAGATCAATGGAAAAATCAATGAATCCATTCAAGGAATGTCTGTTATCCAAGCGTTTAAGCAAGAGAAGCAAGTAAGTGATGCATTTGAAGAAATGAATGAACGACATTTTACGTATCAACGTAAACTTGTAAAGTTAAGTGCATTTACATCTTACAACTTAGTGACGTTCTTTCGGAATATCACTTTCGTAGCTTTTATTTGGTATTTTGGTTCACGCGCACTAGATGTACCTGGAGTTATTTCAATTGGAGTGCTTTACGCATTTGTAGATTATATTACGAGATTGTTTGAGCCGGTAGTGGATATTGTGAACCAACTTCCGTTAATCGAGCAAGCACGTGTTGCTGGGAGACGGATATTTACATTGATGGATCGTGACACGGAAGAGGTAGATCACCAAACGATCCAGAAATATGAAGGAAAAGTGGAATTTGAAGATATCACATTTTCTTACGATGGGAAACAAGATGTGCTAAAAGGTATTTCATTTGTTATAGAGCCTGGTGAAACAGCAGCATTTGTAGGGCATACGGGATCAGGGAAAAGTACGATTATGAACTTGTTATTCCGTTTTTACGACCCTCAGCATGGTGGCATTCGGATAGATGGTAAATCTACTCAACAAATGTCTCGTCAACAGGTTCGTAGTCATATGGGAATTGTTTTACAAGATCCTTTTCTTTTTTCAGGAACCATATTATCGAACGTAACAATGAATGATCCTCGTGTTTCTAAAGAGCAAGCTATTGAAGCGTTACAAGCAGTTGGTGCAGATGCATTTATTAACCGATTGCCCAAAAAATATGATGAACCGGTATCAGAGGGTGGAAGTACATTTTCTTTAGGAGAACGACAATTGCTATCCTTTGCACGGGCACTTGCTTTTGATCCAGCCATTTTAATTTTAGATGAAGCAACTGCAAATATTGATACAGAGACTGAGCAAGTGATTCAACGAGCTTTAGAGGTTGTCCAAAAAAACCGAACAACGTTAGTCATCGCCCATAGATTATCAACGATTCAACATGCGAATCACATTTTTGTCCTTGAACATGGTAGGATAAAGGAACAAGGTACACACTCATCCCTTTTGCAAAAACAAGGAAATTATTATGAAATGTATCAGATGCAACAAGGGAAACGAGCTTTTGTGGAGCAGATGAATCGATGAACGGACGTGGTGGATATGAAGGAGCCATTGAACGATAAGACTGAAGAAGAAAATCATACTGCAGATATTATTGATGAGGATTTATATGAAGAAATTGATGATGAAGAAATGCTTTTACTCGTGCAACAAGCACGTATTGACACACTCAAAAGAGAACGGGAGAGAAAAGAAGCTTTAAAGTCAAAGCCCCCCTTTCCTAAATGGGCGTTTTGGCTTATAGCAGTAGCTTTAGTCATGAATGTATTTACATTCATGCCACAAAAAATCTCTATTCCTGCCATAGATTTTTTAATTGCTTCAGCAAAGTTGTCTCAAGATACTACGATTCAAACGTATAAAGAAGCAGTTGTAACAATTGAAACAGGGGATAGTCGAGGAACTGGTTTTTCCATTCATGAAAATGGAATTATTATTACAAATCATCATGTTGTTGATGATGCTGAAACCGTTCAAATTGGTTTTCCGGAAAATGGACTTTATGAAGCAGAAGTGATTGAGCGTTTTCCCAAAATTGATACTGCTATTTTAAAAGTAGATGGGAGTGATCTACCGTATTTAGAGATCGATGGATCTGCAGATGTACAGCAAGGTGACCATGTGTATTTTATAGGGAATCCCCTTTCATTTAATGGTATTGCTAATGAAGGGAATGTTATCGGATATACTGAGTTATCTTCATGGGAAGATCCAGTTGGAATGATTGAAGCCCCTATCTATCGTGGAAATAGTGGAAGTCCTATTATTAATGAAGACGGGAAAGTCATTGGAGTTGTGTTTGCCACAATAAAAGATGAAGACCATGGGAAAGTAGGCTTGTATGTTCCGATTGAAGTGATTCAATTATATTATAATAAATGAAGCGACTGAGCTTCCTTTAAGTATATCTTAAGGAAGACAGTCGCTTTTTTTACAATTGAAGTGTTTCTGTATCGATTTGTTTCATTGCATGTTCCACATAATACAATAAGTGTGTGTGATGTTTTAACACTTCATCCTCATGATCTGCGTAATGATATGCATGTAAAAAGTGTTCAATTCGCTTGCAGAGAATATCGTCTGACGTTCGTACCATTAATACTAATAAATCATCCCATTGTCCCCACAATGTATAATACAACGCTTTATCATAATCAGGAATATTCATAATCCATTCCTCCTACCATAGCGGTATTCATCTATGAATGATTGTTGCATATGTGTGTAGTTTGTACGAAAGAATGTAAAATATTGCTTTGTTTTAATGGACAACTTGTAAAAAATAGCCATCAGATAAACGAGCATAAAAGAACAAAAAACCTCACATACTAACATCACATAAAAAAGGAGGAAACACGCATGAAAAAATTATTTTTAACAAGTACGATAGCACTTTTTATGCTCGCGGGATGTAATACAACTGGCACAGATGATGAAACTTCTCAGGAAGAAAGAAAAAATAGAGTGGAACAAACCCGATATAATGATGGAAATATGGATAACCGAAACAAAGGAGAAAATAATCGCCGTATGACAAATGATCGGGATATGAATGAACGAAACACAGACGATCGTTATGACGTTTCAAAAGAAGCAGCAGATGCGATTACTCGTGAAATCTCAGAGGTAGATGGTGCGTACGTTATTACCATGGGGGATCGGGCATATGTTGCTGCAATGTTTGATGATGATCGATCAGGTGACACAAATGAAAGAAATAACAACCAAGCTGATCGTAATCCTAATACAAACAATAACAATAGAGATATGACAAACGAAGATAATCGGGAACTCAACAGAACTGGTGATGGAATGCAAGAAAGCGATCAGTTAACAGACGACCTTAAAAAGCGTATTGCCGATGTTGTCCAAGATATAGATAATTCCATTAAAGATGTGTATGTCACGACGAATCCAGAGTTTTCAAATTTGGCTCGTGATTATGCAGATGATGTAGATAAAGGGGAGCCGATTGAAGGGTTTTTTGATCAAATTGGGAATATGATTGAACGCATTTTTCCACAAAACAAACGCTAATATACTCGTTGCCAAAGGATGATGCGTCTATATACGATTGTTTCATAACAACACATTGCTGAAATCACAACTTCTGCAATGTGTTGTTATATGCATATGCATCAATGAATCTCCCCATAAGGATTTTTATGCTACGTTAATCCAACACTTCGATCAGGGGATGACTGGAAACTACATGTTCAAAATCATTTGGAACGGAAATTGAATATGGTAACATATAACAAGAGGGAGGAATGTACAAGGGAAGAAAAAGTGATTACATATATTGAAGAACATAGAGAACGATTAGTAGCAGATATGAAAAAGTTTTTATCCATCCCAAGCATTAGTACAGATCAAGTATATGAAAGTCATATGCAAGAAGCGGCTCAATTTGTGGAAGATTATTTAG
>DATGUV010000098.1:0-18339 GCA_035301025.1 Bacillota bacterium
GTGATCCAACAGTACTATCAAATATACGAACGAATGGACTACCTCCTTTTACCTATCTTTTTTCCAAAACATTTCATATATATTTCGTAAAAATTACAGAACTATACAATCTCTATACACATTGTAATTTATCGTAACGCCAAAGTCTACTCTTTATCGACAAAATCTTCCAATTGGAATAAAAATAGAACTTTAGGACTACTCTTTTATGCCTAATTTGTCATTTTCCCTAGTTCGATGAATGTTTTATAATGCTTTTGGACAAATAGGTGTTTTGACCTATATTTTGTCCATATCTTTTATCAATGTACAATATATAGCGCTGGTGAAGAAAAATCAGATAGAAATTCACTTATCCACTTACAAACTACGCGGATCCTTGGATTAAAAATGAAGATGATACGGTTACTAACAATCACACCCAAAAGGCGCACATGACCTTGCTGAACGCAGGTGTGTTGCTAATTCTTTGTAATTAAAGAACATAAAGAAACACACACTAACATTTCATAAAGTTCCTTTAGTGTGTGAAATAACAATTACGTGTCAATCCGAACGAACCAATTTCGATTGATCTGTTCGTTTAGTTGTGTGAGGCTAACTAACAATGGCTTGCATTCTAAGTGGATGACTCATGTGGGGCGGCTAAGATCGTCACGTCCTGTAAAGACGCCGACACTAGCACGTCCTATGCGATGGAGAAAAAGACTCGTTGTGACCCTGCCCTGGCAAAGGGTATGTCGACGTTAGCTGCAAAGGCCAGTCTTAGTCGATCCTTCCTTAGTATCAAGGAGGCTATAGTAGCTGCCCAGGGGTAAAGAAATCCATTTGAAATCACTCGCTTAGATTGCAAGCTTATTCCATTAACATGAACGTTCGAATATAATTTTCCATGAAGCTATTATGCAAAGCAGTGAACTAAATAATCAAGGTGCTAGAATTATTTCTAGCACCTTGTAAAATCAAAAACTTATCTTGAACGTAACTTATCTAACTCAACTAAGAATTTATCGTTTAATACTTTAATATACGTTCCTTTCATTCCTAACGAACGAGATTCAATTACTCCTGCACTTTCTAACTTACGTAAAGCATTCACGATAACTGAACGAGTAATCCCTACACGATCAGCAATTTTACTTGCAACGAGTAATCCTTCGTTACCATCTAATTCTTCAAAAATATGATCAATTGCTTCTAACTCACTGTATGATAATGAGCTAATAGCCATTTGTACAACTGCTTTACTACGAGCTTCTTTTTCAATTTCTGCCGATTTTTCTTGTAAAATTTCCATACCTACAACGGTTGCTCCATACTCAGCAAGAAGTAAATCATCTGAGTTAAAAGGATCTTTCACACGTCCTAAAATAAGAGTTCCTAAACGATCTCCCCCACCAACAATTGGTACAATTGTCGTTAAAGCATTACGGAATAAATCTTTGTTTTCAACGGGAAATACAGTATGTTCGCTTTCTACATCAAGGTTAGGTGTTGTTTCATGAATGTTGAATAATGCTTGAGTGTACTCTTCAGGGAATTGGCGCGCTTCTAACATTGATTTTATACGTTCATTTTCAATTTCCTCGTTAATAGCAAAACCAAGTAGTTTCCCCTCTCGATCTAATGTGAAAACATTCCCTTTCACTACTTCTGATAATGTTTTAGAAATGTCCGTAAAGTTTACCGACTTTCCTGCTGATTTTTGTAGCATAGCGTTAATTTTACGAGCACGATTTAAAAGTTCCATGTAAATTCCTCCAATAGTGTTTTAGTATATGTGATCTTGTTTATTTTGTGGTTGTGCATAATTGATCTATATTATAAAATAAACCGGCTTAAATCTTTGTTCTTAACAATATTTGCTAGCTTTTCATCTACATACTCTGCATTCACTTCTACGCGATCTAATGTAATTTCTGTCGCTTCAAATGATAGATCTTCTAATAATTTCTCAAGAATAGTGTGTAATCGTCTAGCACCAATATTATCTGTTTCTTGATTAACTTCAAAAGCAATTTCAGCAATTTTATGAATAGCTTCGTCTGTAAAATGGATATTTATACCTTCTGTTTTCAGTAAGGATTCATACTGTTTTAAAAGCGCATTTGAAGGCTCCCGTAAGATTCTTTTGAAATCTTCTGTCGTTAATTTGTCTAATTCAACACGGATTGGAAAACGTCCTTGTAATTCAGGAATTAGATCCGATGGTTTAGACGTATGAAACGCTCCAGCTGCAACAAACAACATATGATCTGTTTTAACAGAGCCGTATTTTGTCATAACCGAAGATCCCTCAACGATTGGTAAAATATCTCGCTGAACCCCTTCTCTTGATACTTGTTCTTGCTGACCTTCTTTACTAGCAATCTTATCAATTTCATCGATGAAAATAATTCCTGTATTTTCCGCTCGATAAATTGCCTCGCTTGATACCTCATCCATGTCTACGAGTTTTTGTGCATGTTGTTGTGTTAAAATACTACGTGCTTCGGAGACAGGGACTTTACGCTCTATTTTATTTTTGGGCATAAACTTCTCAAAGGTATTTTGCATATTCATGCCCATTTGTTCCATCCCAGAACCTTGTAAAGCATCAAACATAGATGGAGAAGATTCTTCAATTTCAATCGTAACGATACGGTTTTCCAATTCCCCTAATGATAACTGTCGTTCAATTTGTTTTCGTTTAGACCCAACCTCCTCTTTCCTGTCCTCATCTTCTTCATCTTCATTGGACATATCTGCTGAGAATAACATTTCTAAAGGATTGTTTATCGTTTTTGATTTTTTCGTCGTTGGAACGAGTAAACGAACAAGTTCTTTATTGGCTTCTTGTTCAGCTTTATCAAGAACAGCCGTTGTTTTTTCCTCTTTCACCATTCGAATGGATACTTCAACTAAATCTCGAACCATTGATTCAACATCTCTTCCAACATAACCAACTTCAGTAAATTTCGTTGCTTCAACCTTAATAAATGGAGCACGCACCAATTTTGCAAGTCTTCGTGCAATTTCGGTTTTTCCTACTCCTGTTGGGCCAATCATTAATATATTTTTAGGAACAATTTCTTCCTTCATTGATGAATCTAGTTGCATCCAACGATATCGATTCCTTAATGCAACTGCGACAGACTTTTTCGCTTGGTGTTGTCCGATAATGTATTGATCCAATCGTTCTACAATTTCTCTCGGAGTATAGTCTCTTCCCATATAGCTATGGACCTCCTTTAATCATCCAGTACTTCTAATGTAATATGGTCATTCGTATACACACAAATGTCACCCGCTACTTCAAGAGCAGAGCGAGCGATGTCTTTTGCAGTTAGATGAGAGGCATGTTTAATGAGTGCTCGACCTGCGCTCAACGCATAATTTCCTCCCGAACCAATTGCCAATATTCCGTCATCTGGTTCAATAACTTCCCCTGTACCAGAGACGAGAAACATATGATTGTGATCCATAACAATGAGCATTGCTTCAAGTTTTCGTAACACGCGGTCACTTCGCCATTCTTGAGCAAGTTCTACGGACGCACGCATTAAATTCCCATCAAATGTTTCTAACTTACCTTCAAACTTTTCAAAAAGTGTAAAAGCATCTGCAACTGACCCAGCAAATCCTGCTAACACTTTTCCATTGTATAACTTCCTAACTTTTTGAGCTGTGTGTTTCATAATAACAGCATTACCTAAGGTAACTTGACCGTCACCACTCATTGCACACTGTCCATTGTGCGTTATTCCAAAAATCGTTGTAGCATGCATATCTGTTGCCAATTTACTCACCTCGCTACAGACAAATTAAGTGTCTCTCTTCCTTGCTCTTGGATGACTATCCATATACACATTACGCAATCGATCTTTTGTTACATGTGTATATATTTGAGTGGAAGACAGGTTTTCATGTCCTAATAATTCCTGCACTGTACGTAAATCTGCACCCTCATTAAGTAAGTGCGTCGCAAACGTATGGCGTAATTTGTGCGGATGTACGTGTACAGTTAACGCTGTTTTTTCAACCATTGATTGTAAAATCGTTCGAATACCTCTTGTTGTTAGTGGATTCCCACGAGCATTTAAAAAAACATTCTCTGCAGCACTATTGGATTTCTCCATTAATTTCTTTCTACCATCATGTATATACAGATGTAGTGCCTTATGTGCATGATCCCCGAAAAGTACATAACGTTCCTTCTTACCTTTTCCTTTCACAAACATCGTTCCAACGGTAAAGTCAATATTCGATAGTTTCAATGCCTGGCATTCACTTACACGAATTCCGGTAGCGTAAAGTGTTTCTAGTAGTGCTTGATTACGTTGACCTATATCGGTAGTCGTATCACTTACTGTGAACAACTCCTCCATTTCCTCCTCATATAGAAATGTTGGGATTGTTTTTGGGCTTTTAGGTAATATAATTTGAATAAACGGATTATGTTGCACTAAATTTTCTCGCTCTAAAAAACGATATAAGCTTCTTAAACTTGAAATTTTTCGCAATACCGTTGATCGACTCATATTCTTATCAAATAACTTTGTTAAAAAAACTCGAATGTTTCGGTAATCCACCTGATCTAAACTACGTATACCTTCTTGTTCTAAAAACTGGAAAAATTCATTTAAATCTTTCGTATAAAATTCCACAGTATACGGTGAAGCATTTTTTTCAATTTGAAGGTATTCGATAAATAAACTGAATTCTGTTTGACTATTCATATAATTACACCACCGAATATTTTTATAGTACCATATCAATGTTTGAATAGCAATGAACTTCACATAATTGTAAAAAAATTCAGAAACGAGTACCCTTTTTAGTATATAGGATGATTCATACTTTAGAACGAACCTTATACCTTGCTTATCATCAAAATTGCTTCACAACGTACCAATGAAACATTATATCCCCCATGATTTAATTAGTCAACAATAATAAGTTAAATGAACTAGTTATACACGTTTTTGTAAAATTGTAGTAGTTTTGTAACAATATATTACTATATTCTTCACAAAAAAGTGAGGTTCGTTCAATATTTATTGAGTGAACCTCACGTACAACCTTACAATTTTTAAGTTTTCATTGTTTTAAATCAATACTTAAAAATATTGGTAATGATTATTCGGATGTCTCTTCTATCGGTTCTTCATATTTACATGAAGGACAAAGTAGTTTTGCTGTTTTCTTCGTTCTCTTTTCAACGAGGAATGAATTACAATTTGGGCAAGGTTTTTTAACAGGTTTATCCCAAGAAACAAAGTCACACTCTGGGTAACGATCACATCCATAGAAGATTCTTCTCTTCTTAGATCGGCGTTCAACAACATTTCCTTCCTTACACTTCGGACATTTTACGCCAACTTTTTTTAGAATAGGTTTCGTATTTCTACAGTCTGGGAAGTTTGAACATGCTAGGAATTTTCCAAAACGTCCCATTTTATATACCATTGGATGGCCACATTTTTCACAATCAATTCCTGCGGGCTCATCTTTAATCTCAATCTCCTTCATTTCTTCCTCCGCTTTTTCTAAGCGTTTTGAAAAGTCTCCATAAAATTCATCCATTACCTTCACCCATTTTATGGAGCCTGTTTCTATATCATCTAAACTACTTTCCATATTTGCAGTGAAGTCAACATCAATGATTTCTGGAAAATACTCTTGAAGTAGATCAGTAACGATTTCTCCAATCTCTGTTGGTGCAAATCTTCTTTGTTCCATAGAGACATATCCACGACGTTGAATTGTATCAATTGTTGGTGCATATGTTGATGGACGCCCGATTCCTAGCTTTTCCATCGTTCCTACAAGACGTGCTTCTGTGTATCTTGGAGGTGGCTGTGTAAAGTGTTGATTCGGAATGATATCCTTTGCTGTTACTTTTGTTCCTTCTTTTAAATCTGGTAAAAATGTGTCTTTTTCTTTTTTATTATCATCTGTTCCCTCTACATAAACTTTCATAAAACCAGGAAATTTTACTTGAGATCCTGATGCACGGAATTCTACACCATTATTTAATAAGTGAACTGTTACTGTATCCATAACTGCTGGAGCCATTTGACTTGCTAAAAATCGCTCATAAATAAGTGTATATAAACGAAGTTGATCTTTATCAAGTCTTGTTTTTAATTGATCAGGATGTCGCGTTGCAGAAGTTGGTCGTACTGCTTCATGAGCATCTTGTGCGCCTGATTGTTGTTTTTTCTTAGCTTTCTTGCCAAGGTATTTTTCTCCGTACGTCTGCTTAATATATGACGCGGCTTCGTCTATTGCAGTGTTGGAAATACGAGTTGAATCTGTACGCATGTAGGTGATGAGGCCTGTTATTCCTCCAGCATTTCTTCCAAGGTCAATTCCTTCATATAATTGTTGTGCGATCATCATTGTTTTCTTTGCTCTAAAATTTAATTTGCGAGCTGCATCTTGTTGAAGGGATGACGTTGTAAATGGAAGTGCGGGATTTCTTCTTCGTTCACGTTTATTCACACGGTCTACGTCAAATTCCTTCCCCTGGATATTTTGCAATACTTTATTAACTTCATCTTTATTCGTTAGTTTAACTTTCTTACCTTTTTCTCCATAAAATTGCCCTTTAAAAGATTCTTTATCTTTTAGAAAGGTAGATTCAATGGACCAATATTCTTCAGGTTTAAAGTTTTTAATTTCTTTCTCACGATCTAAAATTAACTTAACCGCAACAGATTGCACTCTTCCGGCACTTAAACCTCTCCGGACTTTTTTCCATAACAACGGACTAATATTGTAACCAACTAATCGGTCTAAAATTCGTCTTGCTTGCTGGGCGTCTACTAAATCCATGTCAATTTTCCTTGGTTCCTCAAAGGATTTTTTAATTGCATCTTTAGTAATCTCGTTAAATACAACTCGACAATCAGATGTGTCATCCACTTTGAGTGCATGTGCTAAGTGCCATGCAATTGCTTCCCCTTCGCGATCCGGGTCAGCTGCGAGGTAGATTTTTTTAGCTTTTTTCGCTGCCTGACGTAGTTCTTTAAGTACGTCACCTTTACCGCGAATGGTAATGTATTTAGGATCAAAGTTGTGCTCAACGTCTACACCCATTTGGCTTCGTGGAAGATCTCGCACGTGACCCATGGATGCTTTAACCGTATATTTTTTCCCTAAATAACGTTCAATTGTTTTTGCTTTTGCTGGTGATTCTACAATTACTAGATAATCTGACATTTCTATTCCTCCTATAATGAGGTGATTAATTTTATATAGTATCATACAACTAGATGGGTGAGTTTTTTAAATGAACGATTGGTCGTCACTTGATTGTTTCGTTAATCCTTATTAAATCAGTAAATCTCTACTAATGGTAAATAGTATCATTCTATTTGTCAAATCAACATGTAACTAAAGTATCAAATTCGTGCGTTATAGTTCTTCATTTTTTGCGAAATACATGTGCTCCAAACTGCTCCCAATCCTCCAAAATATCTGTATGATTCTGTACGAGCTTTGCCCCTTCTTGTATAAGATAATTACAGCCTGTTGTTTGTTCTTCAAAAGGAGAACCTGGTACAGCATATACTTCCCTACCTTGATCTAGAGCTTGATCAACAGTTATCATTGTTCCGCTACGTTTTTTTGCTTCAATTACGAGGGTGCCAAAACTCAATCCACTAATAATACGATTTCTCTCGGGAAAATGATATCTTTGGGGGTTTGTATTTGGAGGATACTCGGATAAAACAAGACCTTTTGCAGAAATATCTTTAAACAAAGAAACATGTTCTCTAGGATAGATATGATCAAATCCACCACCTAATATAGCAATTGTTTTCCCATTTGATTGTAACGTTTGTCTATGTGCATAACTATCAATTCCCCTGGCCATTCCACTAACAATTGCCCAGTTTTCTCTCACCAATGCCGGAACAATTCTTGATACTTTTTCCCATCCTTGATGTGTCGGTTTTCTAGAACCAATGACACTTAATAATGGTTGATGATTTAATAATTTTTTATCTCCTAAGACATATAAGACGATTGGTGGATCTTTAATTTGTTTTAAAATATACGGATAATTTTCATCAATAATTGTGATGGTTTCATATGTGCGGATATGATGTTGGAAAGCCTCATGATTGTGGGTTTGATGCAAGCGGTTATGCATGTTTGAAGCAACTTTATAAGAGATTGAATAGAGCTGTTGAAGATGTTCTGTAGAGGTGTAAATATTCTTTAAAGATGGATCTTTCAAAAGCAGGCGAAGAATCAACTTTCTACCTATACGAACATGGTGTAAATGGAGTAAACGAATACGTGTTTCTTTCACTATGGCATCATCCTTTACATGTTATAGTATATAAAATTAGAACCCAAAAGTGTCGACACTTTTGGGTTCTAGGATTCAATTAAGCATGTGTTTTACATTTCTCATCTAAGTTGTTTTCTTTCAATACTTTGATGATTGTTTCACCCATGACAGATGGTGTTTCTGCTACTTGAATTCCACATTCGTTCATTACGCGGATTTTTTCTTCTGCAGTTCCTTGTCCACCTGAAATAATTGCTCCTGCGTGTCCCATACGTTTTCCTGGAGGGGCCGTCACTCCACCGATAAATCCGACAACGGGTTTCGTCATGTTATCTTTAATCCAGCGAGCTGCTTCTTCCTCTGCAGTTCCTCCGATTTCACCAATCATCATAACTGCGTATGTGTCTGGATCTTCATTGTACATTTTAAGTACATCGATAAAGTTTGTCCCGTTTACTGGGTCTCCACCGATACCAACGGCACCTGATTGTCCATATCCATTTTCAGACAGTTGATGAACTGCTTCATATGTTAGTGTTCCTGAACGAGATACAACTCCGATATGACCTTTTTTGTGAATGTAACCAGGCATAATACCTACTTTACATTCTTCAGGTGTAATGACTCCTGGACAGTTTGGCCCAATAAGACGAGTTTTCTTTCCTTCCATGTAACGTTTTACCTTAACCATATCCATTACTGGAATATGTTCAGTAATACAGATTGCTAAATCCATTTCAGCGTCAACCGCTTCTAAAATAGCATCTGCAGCGAATGGAGCTGGTACATAAATAACGGATACTGTTGCACCTGTTTCTTTTACAGCATCTTCAACTGTGTTAAATACAGGTACACCTTCCACCTCTCCTCCAGCTCTTCCTGGTGTTACACCGGCAACAATTTTCGTTCCATATGCGAGCATTTCTTTTGTATGAAACGCCGCAGTTGAACCAGTAATTCCTTGCACTAGTACTTTTGTATCTTTATTCACTAATATACTCAATGTTCGTCCGTCCTTTCTAAACGATCTTTTTCACTTTTAGTTTGTACAGCTTGTCATGCTAAAGATTGAGAAGTTATTTTACTAATTCTACAATCTTCTGTGCACCATCGCCCATTGAATCTGCTGATGTAATGTTCAAACCTGATTCATCAAGAATTTTCTTACCTAAATCAACGTTTGTTCCTTCTAAACGGACAACGAGTGGAATTTCTAATCCAACTTGTTTCGTTGCTTCTACAACCCCTTCAGCAATTACGTCACACTTCATAATTCCACCGAAGATATTAACAAAGATTCCTTTAACATTTTTGTCTGATAAAATAATCTTAAATGCTTCAGTTACTTTCTCAGCAGTAGCGCCGCCTCCAACGTCTAAGAAGTTCGCTGGATCTCCGCCATAATGTTTAATGATGTCCATAGTAGCCATTGCTAAGCCAGCACCATTTACCATACAACCGATATCACCATCAAGTGAAATGTAGCTTAGATCAAATTTAGAAGCTTCAATTTCTTTTGGATCTTCTTCATCTAAATCTCGAAGATCTGCAATATCTTTGTGACGGAATAATGCGTTATCGTCAAAGTTGAACTTCGCATCAAGAGCCATTACTTCTCCGTCTCCTGTTGTTACAAGTGGGTTAATCTCAGCAATTGAACAATCTTTTTCAACGAATGCTTGATATAATCCCATCATGAATTTCACAACTTTTCCTACGAGTTCTTTCGGTATATTTAAATTAAAGGCTAATCTACGAGCTTGATATCCTGATAAACCAATACCTGGATCAATAACTTCTTGGAAGATTTTTTCAGGTGTTGCTGCTGCAACTTCCTCAATTTCTGTTCCGCCTTCTTCAGATCCCATTAAAACTACACGTGAAGCTCCACTGTCTAATACAAGGCCGATGTAATATTCTTTTTGAATATCGCATCCTTCCTCAATTAATAAACGTTTAACTTCTTTTCCTTCAGGTCCTGTTTGCGGAGTTACTAATGTTTTTCCTAAAATCTCATCTGCATATGTACGCACTTCATCAAGATTTTTGGCAACTTTAACTCCACCTGCTTTACCTCTACCACCTGCATGGATTTGTGCTTTAACTACTGTTACATCTGTTCCTAATTTTTCTGCCGCTTCTACAGCTTCATCTACTGTGAAAGCAACATGTCCATTTGGAACATTTACACCAAACTTGCGCAAAATATCTTTGCTTTGATACTCATGAATGTTCATTCTATATCCTCCAATCAAATTGACTGCAACTTCATTGTATTAAATATCGACACATTTCACAAGAGGAATCCGTCTTTATTGTCGCTTTGTTTCTCATTTTTTGCATTGTAAGCACTTACACTATGATCTACCTCATAAATAAAAGCAAAAACTTCTGCTACAGAATCAAATAGCGTTGGTGGAATGAAGTCATCTACATCTAATTTTGCTAACAGTTCCACTAGTGACGGGTCTTCAACAATTGGAATCTGATGTTCTTGAGCTTTTTTGATAATATTTTCTGCCACAAGTCCCTTTCCTAAGGCCGATATTTGTGGAAGTGATGGATGAGTTTCGGAATATGAAAGAGCTGCAGCTGTTTTTTTATGCTTCATATTTTTATATCAAACCCTTCTGGACGATCCATATGTGTACGTGAATGGAATGGTTTATGTACATGTTTGCTTAATGCTTGATAGTGAATGGAAGTGACTTCATATCCTGTTTTTTTGAGATTTGCTTTTAACGTTGGTTCAAAAGGTGTTGCAACTTGTTGAATATGAGCAAAATCGGTATAAACAACAAAAGATACTTGTTTATTTTGTATATGCATATCAATCATTGTACGTTTAAGAGCTGCTAATTCTAAATCAAATAATATACGACAATATTCGGGATCAATGGTTTGCCTTGAAGTCTTTTTACGATCGAAAGTAAGATGAATATCAGATTGCAACCGGCCAATCATCGCTGGAATCAGCAATTGTACAGATAACATATGTGCCGTCTCTTGTACAGTATGTAGTTGCATCCCTTGAATAAATTGGAGTAAATTTTTAGCTTGCTTGCTTCCGGCCCCTTGTTCTTGTATAAACTGCAAGAGCAATCCTTTCAACGTATTCATAGGGTTGTTGATATCTTCTAAAATCATATGTTCATAAGATAAGCCAATATTATGAATGATATGCTGGACAGCTCGCAGAAAATCAGTTTGATGTTGTGCAGATGGAGACATAGCATTCTTTTGCTCCAACACTCGATTCATAGATTCTAACACATCAAATGGCATTCCTTTTAAATCTACCATCATTTGCAACACTTGATGAACCTGATTTGGAATGTGCTGTTGAATAACAATTTGTTGCTCTTTGGACATGTGCTTGAAAGGAAACATCTTGATAAAGGAATTTTGTAGTTTTTCATAAGTAACAGCATCTAATTGTTCCTTAGAATGATGAATTGCTTGTAATTGAATGTTTCTTTCCCATCGGTTTAAAAATCTATGAATATCTTGTTGAAAGCCTTCTACATCCCTTAACATTGCATGAAACATTTGATAAAAAACCTGTTGTTCCTCCTTTGTTTGCACACCTAAAAACTGTAAATACTGGCTAGAGGTTTGAAAGGATTCTTTTATGTCGAAAGTCGTCATAGATTCCAATTGTGCTACCCGTGCTTTATGCAGTTGAGGATGCATCCATTTTAGCCACTGGATATCTACTTTATCTTCCCTTGTAACAGAATGTTCCATTAGGACTTGAAACAGTTTTCCAGTCTCATTTGCTGTGAAATAAAGTTTTTCCAAATGCTGCAATAAGGATTGATGTACTTGATTTGTTGTCGTATATTGAGAGAGGCTCTCATACACATGGCTGATTTGGTTTGTAAATGTAGACGATTGATAGGCAATTACTGATTCCATCACTTCTTTGGTTAACGCCCAGTTATGTTGCATCATTCGTACCAACGCATTGAATGCTTTTCGTTGACTAGGATGTTCATCAAGTAACGTGAACATTCGTTGTAATGATCTTTTGGTAAACGGAATATTGTGTTGAATCAATTGTTGCAATAGCTCCTCACGTATATTTGAGGATTTACTTCCAATCATTTGAAGCAATTGACGCCATTCGTTGTTTCCATGTTCTTGAACTTGTTGCATCACTCTTAAATGCACGTCTTCTTGTACATCAGCTACTTGGAAATAATAGGATTGTCCGTGTTCCAGAGCAGCTTCTAATTGAGCGACAAAACGAAAAGATCCTAACTGGATGATTGCCCGGTCTAAAGGATATATTTGCAACACTCTTCCCCGAAGGATTTGACCTGGTTGCAGCCGAAACTTCTGTGTTTGATGTGCACTATGTTCGGATGGATTTACTTGTTGAATACGCATAAATGTCACCTTCTATTCGTTATTGCTCGTTTTACAGGTGTAAATGTTTTTCGGTGATATGGAGTAACTCCATATGTTTGAATCGCTTCTATGTGAGTTTTCGTTCCATATCCTTTATGGGAATCAAAATGGTATTGTGGATATTCTTCAGCAATCGATTTCATGTACGAATCTCGATATACTTTTGCTAAAACACTGGCAGCTGCTATTGATATACTTTTTTGATCACCTTTTGTTAGAGTAGTTGTTGGAATCTCCAGTGGTAATGGGACAGCATCTACTAATAAATAATCTGGTTGTATATCCATCGACTTAACAGCACCTGTCATTGCTTTTTTTGTAGCTTCATATATATTTATGTGGTCTACTTCCTCATTAGAAATCATTTGTATATGATAGCTAATGGCCACCTCTTTGATCTTACGATAGAAATAATTACGTTCTTGTTCATTTAACTGTTTAGAGTCCGTTAATCCATATAATGGTGTATTTGTAGGTAAAATTACGGAAGCTGCAACAACTGGTCCAGCTAACGGACATCTTCCAGCCTCATCAATGCCTGCAATCAATGAATATCCTTGGTGTTCATACGTCTTTTCATACAAACACATCTGCTCATAGTTCCTCTTTAATTGTTCTTTTTTTTCCACCTCTCGATCGAAAGAGTCTATAAGTTTCATAACTCCTTTACGTTCGTCCTCTCGCCACCGCGCGAATTCTTCATCTGTGAAATTCCCATCTTTTATGCGTTTTTGGATGTCTTTTATTGACAATCGCTTCATATGTATACACCTGCTCTTTCTTTTATATCGGCTCATTTTGATTATTATTTAAATAAAAAAACATGGTACGATTTTTATTTACTGTACCATGTAATCTTCAATACGTTCGAAAGATATTTTACCAATCCGTCCAGAACGTAGATCATATAAAATTTGTTCAGCTACAATGTCAAAGTTTACTTGTCCACCACTCTCCAGTGCACCTCGTTGTTTACCAATGGATTCAAAGATTTCCCACATATCCTCCATAGACGGATCCAGTGAAAATCGTTCCTCATATAACTCTGGGTAATGGTGTTGTAAAAAGGACAATACATATGCAGCAACATCTTGTAAGGATAAAATCGTATCCTTAATGGTACCAATAGCAGCTAATCTTTTTGCAATTTCTTGGTCATCAAACTTAGGCCATAACACACCAGGAGTATCTAATAATTCAAATTGTTTTTTCACCTTTATCCATTGTTGGTGTTTTGTAATTCCTGGTCTATTACCAATTTGTGCGATTTTTTTCTTAGCTAATCGATTGATTAATGTAGATTTTCCTACGTTTGGAATGCCAAGAATCATTGCCCGTAATGCTCTGGGTTGTACAATTCCCTTTGCTTTCATTTTTTCATGCATGTTTTCACGGTAGATATCTACATGTTTGATGACTTTCGCAATATCTTGTTTTTCATTTGCATTGATCGCTATAGAAGGAATTCCCTTCTCTTCAAAATAACGTATCCAACGAGATGTTTCTTTATCGTCAGCTAAGTCTTTTTTCATTAAAATTATGATCTTTTGTTTCTGATGAATCATTTGTTGCAACATTGGATTTTGCGATGCCATTGGTGCACGTGCATCTACAAGTTCAATCACAATATCTACAAGTTTAATGTGTGACTCAATTTCTTTACGCGCTTTTGCCATGTGACCAGGAAACCATTGAATAGTCATCTATTTCACCCATCTTTCATAAATTGAATCCGATTAAGTGGCCAATATGTCATACTTACCTTTCCAACAATGGAGTCAATATCTACAAGGCCAAATCTCCTACTATCTGTGGAGTTGTTACGATTGTCTCCGAGCACGAGTACATAGCCTTCTGGGATCTTCTTATATTCACCTGGCAGGACTTCCAGCATGAAGGGCTCTGTTTCCATATAATACGCTTCATCATTCTCTAAACGCTCTTTATAGGGCTCTTTTACCTCTTCCCCATCAATATATAACGTATTATCTTCATAGGCAACATGTTCCCCTGGCAAACCGATAACTCTTTTTATGTAATCGGATTGCTCCGAAGCATGAAATACGATAATTTCAAATCGTTCTGGTTCACGTAAATGATAGACAAACTTATTCACAATCATCCGGTCACGATCTTCTAAGGTCGGCTCCATAGAGGGCCCATCTACCACAATGGGAGAAAAGAAAAAGTAACGGACGACAAGTGCAACGATTAGCGCTATTACAAGCGCTCGTATCCATTCAAAAAACTCACTTTTACTAGATTTCATTCGCATCTCATCCTTATATGGGGACTGTCTATTGTCATATCTTTATACTAAAAAAGGAGCTTGCACTACATGCAAAGCCCCTTTTTCGTATAAACAATCTTTAGTATTGATTGTAGCTTATGCATTTTTTCATCATGCTACATACATTTCTTGCTTATCGGCGCTCACGAATACGTGCAGCTCTACCGCGTAAGTTACGTAAGTAGTAAAGTTTAGCGCGTCGAACAACTCCACGTTTAGTTACTTCGATTTTCGCAACTCTTGGAGAATGTAGTGGGAATGTACGTTCAACTCCAACTCCGTAAGAAATCTTACGAACTGTAAAAGTTTCACTAATTCCACCATTTTGACGCTTAATTACAACACCTTCAAAGATCTGAATACGTTCACGTGATCCCTCAACAACTTTCACGTGTACTTTAACAGTATCTCCCGCACGAAATTCCGGATGATCTGTACGTAATTGATCCTTTGTTACGTCTTCAATTAATTTTTGCATGTGAGTCCACTCCTTCCAAACCAATGTTCTTACCTTCTACGAGATAGCGGAACATCGTTTATCACGCTTACGTCGTTTACGTAAGCACATGTAATAATATAACATACGCCTTATGATTTCACAACAATATTTACAACTTTTTATGATTTCTTATAAGGTTTGATAAAAGCTTGTTCCTTTTCCGTTAATTCTACATGTTCAAGTAAATCAGGTCTTCTTTCCGCAGTACGTTTTAAGGCTTCTTTTTTTCGCCAATCAGCAATGTGTTGATGATTTCCAGATAACAATACTTCTGGAACTTCCATTCCCCGAAAATTAGCTGGTTTTGTATAGTGGGGATGTTCTAATAATCCAGTCGAGAAGGAATCATTCTTTGCAGATTCCACATTACCTAATGCGCTAGGTAATAATCGAACGACGCTATCAATGATGACTAGTGCTCCTAATTCTCCACCTGTTAGAACATAATCACCAATAGAAACTTCATCAGTGACTAGATGAGTACGAACCCGCTCATCAAACCCTTCATAATGTCCACATAATAAAATTAAATGATCTTCTTCCGCGAATTCTTCTGCTTTTTCTTGAGTGTAACGCTCCCCTTGTGGACATAGCATAACAACCCGAGGTTTCGATTCTCTTTTACTTTTTACTGCTTCTACTGCATCAAAAATAGGTTGTGCAGATAAAACCATTCCCGCACCACCACCATAAGGTGTATCATCAACTTTATAATGTTTATTTGAAGTATACTCTCTAAAATTGATCACATTGCAAGAAAATACGTCTTGCTCTTGAGCTCTTTTTAAAATCGACGTTTGCAGGGGACGTTCAATCATATCTGGAAATAAGGTAAGTACATCAATATGCATTAGTCGATCAATCCTTCCATAAGATGAATTCGTATGCGTTTTTCATCGATATTTACCTCTTTTACAACATCTTTAATATATGGAATGAGTACTTCTTTTCCTTCCTCTGTTTCTACCACCCAGACATCATTCGCCCCTGGAGAGAGAATTGAAGTAATCTGGCCAATGTTTTCACCTTCTTCAGATTCTACAGTACAGCCAATAATCTCATGATAATAAAACTCACCCTCTACTAGCGGAGTAAGGTCTGAGGCAGCAACCTTTAATAAAGAATCTTTATATTTTTCTACACGATCGATAGAAGTCAATTTTTCAAATGTTAATAAGTCGAATTGTTTATGGGTACGGTGGCTTTTAACAGTTACAGGAATAGGCTCACCTTTTTTACCTACGATGTATAACGTATTCCCAGGAGTAAAACGTTCTTCAAAATCAGTAATTCGAATAACCCGCACCTCTCCTTTTACCCCATGTGTATTTACTATTTTTCCAACATCATATAATTTTTCCATAGTATCACCTATCATCGATCGATGCGAATGATAACATCATCTTCAATTACGATCGTTATTTGCTTATGTATTGTGCTCCACTTCGAGCCAATTGATACTTCAACAAGAGCGTCAACTTCTTTTTCAACTAATTCACTACCTAAAGGAAGTGAGTCCAGTTGTTCCAATTTGAAATCCAGTTGTTGTTGTTGATCCATTCGGGTTTGAATTTCTTTTTGAAACTTTTCCTCAACTACTACCCTTTGTTCTTTCATTTGTCGCTGCAGTTTCTTTTGTTCAAACAATAGTTGCTCACACTCTTGTTCAAGTCGCAATTTTTCTTGTGTGAAACTTTTTTGTAGTTCATGTTTACTCTTCTCTGTTAATACATGTGCAATACGAACAGGTTGAATAAGCTCCATAAACAAATCACCCTTGTGTATAAAATACTAAAAAGGGAAAGGTATATACTCCCCTCTCCCTTGATTACATAATATCTAAGTAAATGCGCTTGTTTGTTTCTGGTTTTGCTGCATAGACAACTGTCCGAATAGCTTTTGCAATGCGACCATTTTTCCCAATCACTTTTCCAACATCCTCGTGATGTACAGTTAAGTGATAAACAATTTTTGTAGGCTCTTCTTTCTCTTCTACTTTAATTGCCTCTGGGTAATCAACAAGACGACTTACAATCGATTCAATTAAGACTTTCATGATATCACAAACCTTTACTTAGCATTTTTCTGGTCGTGGAATTTCTTCATGATGCCTTCTTTTGAGAATAAGTTACGCACAGTATCACTTGGTTTCGCACCTTTTGTCATCCAATCCAATGCTTTATCTTCATCGATTTTTAGCTCAGGTGGTGTAGATACTGGATTATATGTTCCAATTTGTTCAATTGAACGACCGTTACGTGGAGCACGTGAATCAGCTACTACAATTCTATAAAATGGGTTACGTTTAGATCCCATACGTTTAAAACGAATTTTAACAGACATATGTTGCACCTCCTATAAAGTTCTTCACAAGTTTATATACTATCAAACTTTTTTATGTCTGTAAAGTACTTTTACATGACATTCCTAAAAATCATTTGTTCTATAGAAATTTATCCAATCGAATGATGTTCCTAACGATTTCCTATCCATTCTACTTGTTGAAAAGATAGGATAATGCATGTATAGAGTAAAATTCACGCATCTAAATGACTACTACAACATTAAAAGCTGCATACATCTTACATAAATGGCAACTTAAATCCGCCGCGTCCTTTTTTACCCGATTGCATATTAGACATTTGTTTCATCATTTTTTTCATTTCATTAAACTGTTTTAATAAACGGTTTACTTGAGAAACACTTGTACCAGATCCTTTAGCAATCCGTTTTTTCCTACTTGCGTTCATCACATCTGGATTTTGACGTTCCTCAATAGTCATAGATTGAATAATGGCCTCTACTTGACTAATTTGACTATCATCCAGTTGTGCGTTTTTTAACCCTTTC
>DATGUV010000099.1:0-2797 GCA_035301025.1 Bacillota bacterium
TCGTATCACGAATCACCTCTTGAATAGGCAGATTACGAACGCGCGATGGAGGAATCCCCATTTCGCCGAACCACTCAACCAATTGTTCCGATGAACTTGCATACACGATCCGACCCAAACCTACCCAACCATGGGCTGCAGCACACATTGGACAGTGTTCACCAGACGTATACACAGTTGCTTTACTTCTTTCTTCAGGTGTCATGTTATTCGCCGCCCACCTGGCTAAAGCGAATTCCGGGTGTTGTGTATGATCACCACCTGCGACATGGTTATGATCCTCTAACAGCACTTCTCCTTCCGCCGAAACAAGGACTGAACCGAATGGCTCATCACCTTTTTCTAGCGCAGTTTTTGCTAATTCAACACAACGTTGTAAATGTTTCAAGTCTACATCAGTAATCATCATTACATCCCCTTTCTCCTGTTCATACCAATCATTCTATTCATATTTAACTCAGTCTCTGTCATAACTATAACATATTCTCGATGATGAGATATTCATGTAAATCGGTCTTGCTTATATATTGAACCATATATCGCCCTGCAATATCTAGCCATTTTTTAATACCATTGACGTCCGATGGCGGTCGGGCTATAATAGATTTATCCCCTGTATGAAAGGGGGTGAGTGGGATATGGAGATAGTATTCGTTTTTCTGACGTCTATTGTTAATTTAGTAGGGTGAATTTCATAATTACCGAAATCAGTCGATTTGGTACTGTACGTAGTTAAGAAAGGTTCAACGAAACTACGTAGAGTAACGAATCGGCTATAAACTTGTATTATGGAATTCACTAAGTTGTGGCAGTTATTAATTTAACTATTGCAACTAAAAGTAGACAAGAAAAAGACCTTCGCTCTGCAAAGCGAAAGTCCAAAAACTAAGTGGGTAGGAGGGTGAGATTCCCTCCACCTATCCATATTCTACGTTCATTATATAATTTTTATTCTAAATTGACAAGGGGGATGTTAAACAATGTTATGGATTGCTTTAATGATATCAATTGTCGCCCTATCTATTTCAATTTATACACTTAAATTAGTATCGAGAAAAGACTAAGGTGGAATTTGCCATGAAATATAACCCATTTAATGAAATTATGAGCACCAGAGAAGCTGCAACAAAATGGGACTTAAACCAAGACTCAGTTAAACGACTAGCGAGGCAAGGAAAAATCATTGCCCAAAAGTTAGATGAGGGTGATCCTTATTCGCCGTATCTTATTCTAAAAGATCAACCAAATCCTAGTAAAAAAGGGAAATAGTAAAATGCCATGCAGGTCCTACCATGGCATTTTACACATTCCCCTTATAAAGGTTGTTCAAAAAGTCCAATAAAAATGACACATCGAATTTCTTCGTTGGCTTGCCTTTCCGTTACTCACGTATTAATAGCATACGTTCCGTTACTCAAGGCCTCGCCGCCTCGAACTTCTCGGTCCTTTTTATCCTCCTTTTTGAACACGCACTAATAATTTAATACGCCCTTCCCCAAAAAACCATTTCTTTCGCTTTTTCTCCACAGCATACACATGTTTCTGCGATTTCTTCTTGTTCAAATGGAATACAACGTGATGTCGCACCAGTGACTTCGCGGATTTCATCTTCACAAGCTTCATTACCACACCACATGGCTTTGATATATCCTAATTTTTCATCTAATATTTGTTTGAATTCTTCTAAAGTAGTAGCACTATTTGTATTTTTCTCACGATGTACGATTGCCTGATCAAACAGATTTTGTTGAATTTCTTCTAGGAGTGCTGGCAAGCGCGTCTCAAGTTCACTTAAGCCAACAAATTCTTTTTCACCTGTATCGCGACGAACGAGTACAACTTGTTCTTTTTCAATATCCTTTGGTCCAATCTCAATCCGAACCGGATATCCTTTCATTTCACTTTCGTTAAACTTCCAACCAGGCATATTATCACTACCATCAATATCAACCCGTACAATGTCTTTCAGCTGATCCCTTAGATCATATGCTTTATCTAAGACACCTTCTTTATGCTGAGCAATTGGGATAATCATTGCCTGTACTGGTGCAATTCGTGGCGGAATTACTAAACCACGGTTATCACCGTGAACCATGATCAGAGCACCAATTAATCGTGTTGTAATTCCCCAAGATGTTTGATGGACAAGTTGTTGATCACCATTTTCATCTAAATAGCGAATATCAAATACGTCAGCAAACCCTGTGCCAAAATGATGTGATGTTCCTGCCTGTAGTGCCCTACCATCATGCATCAAACTTTCAATTGTTAACGTATATTCCGCTCCCGCAAATTTTTCCTTCTCAGTCTTTTTCCCTTTCAAAACAGGCATGGCTAAATAGTTTTCACAAAGATCTGCATACACATTCAGCATTTTCTCTGTTTCCTCAGCCGCTTCCTCATATGTCGCATGTGCTGTATGTCCTTCTTGCCAATGGAATTCTGAAGAACGTAAAAATGGACGCGTTGTTTTTTCCCAACGGACGACATTTGCCCATTGATTATATAACATTGGCAAATCACGGTATGAGTGAATATTATTTGAATAGTATTCACAGAAAAGAACTTCTGAAGTTGGACGAATGACAAGGCGTTCAGCTAACTTTTCATCTCCCGCATGTGTCACCCAAGCCACTTCTGGTGCAAAACCTTCTACATGATCTGCTTCTTTTTGCAGAAGACTCTCTGGAATTAGCAGTGGAAAAGATACATTCGTATGCCCAGTTTCTTTAATTTGACGATCTAGTTCATCACGAATATTTTCCCATAATGCAAATCCATATGGCTTAATAATCAT
>DATGUV010000100.1:0-26448 GCA_035301025.1 Bacillota bacterium
GCAATTCATTAAGCTAAGCGTCATCACACAATTGCCTACTTATTTATGAATGAAACTATATTACTCAAGTGAATCAATTTCATAATACATTAATCGCAAAGAAAATCCGAACATTCATATTAAGTGGAGTTAGCTTGGAATATAGGCGGCTGCTTTTGAGCGGGCAGCTACTCTAGCCTCCTCGATACTAAGGAAGGTCGACTAAAACCGGCCTTTGCGGCCAACGTCGACATACCCTTTGTCAGGGCAGGGTCTCAACGAGGCTTTTTCTCCGACGCATAGGACGTGCTAGTGTCGGCGGCGTCACAGGACGTGACGATCTTAGCCGACCCGCAGGAGTCATCCGCCTATATTCCAAGCAATCATATTTACGTTACACAACCGAATAATAACGTTAATTTTAATTGTATTGTTCGGATTTTCCACTCAAATAAGTAATTATGAAATTGATTCGCGTATGATATGCTACTTACTATTGCGTGCAGTTTCGTTAAGTCGTTCAAACCTATAGTGGCAGGAAGTCGCTAATTTAAGTCATTATAAAATTCATTCAAATACATCATTACTCCTTAAATCTTTGGGAAGAGTCTTTATTCAATGAGAAATGTTAATAAACCCTAGAAGATGTATGGTTATCATACTTCTAGGGCTACACTTGTCGATTATTACTCATAGGCTTCCGTGTAAGGTTCTCTTTCTTCTATAAAAATAATTCCTAATTCATGGTGATCCCCTTCATAAAGGGCACTTTGAATAAAACGCACTTCCCCATACTTATCAAGGACATCTAATTTAAAAAAACCATTGCTTTCTTGTAAAAAATAATAAAAGTCTGAAACAGACTGAATGTTTTTTCCGTTTACTTTAACAATGGTTTCTCCAACAACAATTCCGAGGCGATCTGCTCGTGAACCTGGTATGACCGTTAAGACCATGATTCCATCTTTTCGTTCCGTAAAAAATGGTAAGGATTGTTTTTCACGTGAGCGAAATTTGTATAAAATAAACTCTCTTCCGATGATAGCAACTAAAATCGCTAAAGCAGATAGAAATGGTACATATATACTGCCAATAACAATAGCTAAAATAAGGGTTCCAAGCAAACCAATCCACTTACCTATATATCGTGCACCTTCCTGCGGTAAGCTACTTCGAACAACATGATTAAACCCTAATATAAATGGAAATAAAAGTAAACTATAATTTTCAGCACCAATCGAGATTGTTGGCCAAAAATCTGCGATTGGAGTTATTAGTCCACTAGGAATTAATACAAAAAAAGGAATAATGCTTAATTTAGATAGGGAATGCTCTCCAATTCTAGCTCCTCGAGTGCTTTTTCCAATGGAAGCAAAGGATTCATTTCCGTGCATCATTCGTAGTAAAATACCTTCAGCAATTAATAATAATGATGCGAGTAGAGCTATTGATGTCAAATTTACGTTGTCGAAGGAATGCACCGGAATGACATCTTGGTATGCTAGCAATATTGGTGCAAAAAGTACAACAATATATGTAAGCCCCACTGTGTAACTAGCCGAAAGCCATGTTAGTTTCCCATGTATACTTAAAAGAATTGTAGAGATACTTAAAACAAGCATTGTTTCATATGTAAATACTACACCAACGCCTAGCATGATAGCTGTTATAATCAGACCGAAACCAATCGATAGAATCCATGTACTTGACCATTCAGAAAACAAATCATTTACTTTTATTCCGAACTGTTTGCGTTCTTTTTTAATACGTCGATAACCTGCATAAAATACAAGTATTAATGACCAATAAAAGAGCGGTTGTAAAACGATTTTTGCTATAGCTTGTAAAACTTCTACTCCCCAAGCTTCTCCCAATGTCAATCACCCTTTTCAAAACGAGTATCATCTATTATGTAAATATGTCTTCATTATACCATTAATTTTCCTTTGTCTGTATGTTAAGTTTAGAATATGGAAAAAATATGTAAAAAAACTCGCCAAATGGCGAGTTTATTTACTATATAATGTTTCTTTTGCTTTCTCTAATTGGTTATCATCTTTTTCTTCACGAATTTGCTCGATAATTTTGGACTGGATAACACCAGCAGTATCTTCATTAATTTCGCCTGTTTCTTTTAAATCATTCTCTTTTTGGAACTCTTGTACTGCTTTTTCTGTGTCTTTTCCATATTCTCCATCATTATCTTTAATTGTGTATCCTAGTCCGCGAAGCATTTCTTGGGCATTTGTAACTTTTTCACCTTTCTCACCAGGGGTTAGTGGTTCTTCAGCCTGAATTGGTGATGTGTAATAATACGCTGGAAGTTCGACTTCTACCGAAGGTTCAACTCCAACATCATTGATCCAATTCCCTTCTGGTGACAACCATTTAAACATCGTTAATTTAATATTTGTTCCATCATTTAAATCGGCCACTTGTTGAACGGTTCCTTTACCAAAGCTCGGTAATCCAACAATTTCATAGCCAACTTCTTGTAGAGCAACAGCTAAGATTTCTGAAGCAGAAGCACTTCCTTCATCAATGATAACTGTAATTGGATAAGGTTTTTTCTCTTTTAGATCTGAATAAAATGGATCTTTATTTCCTTGTTGGTCTTCAATTTGTAAATACGGCATATCACTAGGAACGAATTGTTGTAACATTTTTTCTACCTGGTCAAGTAAGCCACCAGGATTCCCACGAACATCAATGACTAATCCTTCCATTCCCTGATCTTCTAGCTTTTCAACTTCTGTTATAAAATCATCAGCTGTAGTTTCAGCAAATGAAGTTACCTTTACAACACCCGTTTTATGTCCATTATACTCTTCCATCGTTGCCTCTACTGTTTCAAGTGGAATTGTATCCCGGGTGATCGTTACATCAAAAGGCTCCGATGTACCTGGACGCTGAATTTGTAATACGACATCTGTTCCTTTTTCACCACGGATTAAATCAACGGCTTCTTGTAACCCAAAACCTTCAATGGACTCATCATCTATTTTTAATATCTGATCTTGAGGGCGTAACCCATTTTCTTCAGCGGGTGATCCTTTAATTGGTGAAACAATTGTTACAATGTCATCTTCTAACGTTACTTCAGCCCCTATCCCTTCAAATGAAGCTTCAATTTGTTCATTAAACTGAGACATCATTTCTATATCCATATATGAACTGAATGGATCATCTAGTTTTTCAAGCATTCCTTCAATAGCGCCTTCAATAAGTACATCAGCGTCTACTTTTTCTAAGTAATTCTCATCAATGATTTCAAATGCCATTTCAAATTTTTGCATTTGATCAGCTGGAATGAGATCACTATTTACATTTTTATCAAAAACATCTGGAAAGGAGCTTTCATTGTCCTCTTGTTGTTCAACCTGTTTACTACCCTCTTGCTCATTATCCTCTTGTTTTTCAACGTGTTCACTACTCTCTTGCTTATTGTCGCCCATTTGAACACCTATGTATGCACCTAAGAAACCAAGTATTAGGGCTCCTACAAGGATAAGTACAATATGCTGCTTCCTTAATTCCATTCTCTCACCCCATCATTTTTTAAAATTGGTGAACTCACTAATAAAAAGGATACCATGAAACATAGAAATTAACTATGAATTTTATATATCAACCCTTTTCTTAAGAACATTCTACTATCAATCCGTATAGTGAAACTTATGAACAGTTTGTACAAAAAAGCACCTCTTATTTGAATGATTCCTTCTTCTTGAAGAAATAAGCAACCATTCATATTCGAGGTGTCTTTTTATGCACACTTTATGGCAAGTAGTTTAATGGGTTTCTAGAGTTACTTTTTGCCCCATTCCACATACCTTCATGAATTTCAAAGTGTAAGTGGTGTCCTGTTGATGACCCACCTGTATTACCAGATGTTCCAATACGGTCTCCTTGGGATACGACTTGTCCAGGTGATACTGATACACTTTCAAGATGAGCATATAATGTTGTATACGTTCTACCATCTATGATATGTGTAATTAAAACTGTATTTCCATAGCCAGATTTTGGACTTGTTGAGAAGACAACTCCTGAAGCCGAGGAATACACAGGTTGACGATGTATCCCTAAATCAATCCCGTGATGCATTTTTCCAACTTGACCTGTAACTGGATGTACCCTCTGACCATACCCACTAGTAACTCTTCTAGAAGTCGATGGCCAAATAAATGTGCCCACATTTTCTGGTTCAGGTTGTGGTTCTACAACTGTACTCGGCTCATTTGCAGGTTTGTTACGAGCTTGTTGTTGTTCTTTCTCTCTCTTCTTACGTTCCGCTTCAGCTTTTTTCCTGCGTTCTTCTTCCTCTTTAGCTAATTGTTCTAAACGGCTTTTTTCTTTTTCAGCAACTTCTTTTGCTTTTGCTAGAGATGCTTCTTGTTCTTGAATAATCTTTTGTTCTTCTTCTAATGTTAATTTATATTCATCAAGCTCTTCATATTCTGTTTCAAGCTCACTCATAAGAATTTCTTTTTCTTCTAACTGTTCATCTAATGTTGCTTTTAATGTCGTTAATTCTTCTTTTTGTAGTTCAACTTCTGCTTTCTTTTCTTCTACTTCATCTTTTTTCTCTTTTACTTGAACTAATTTTGTTTCAAGAGATGACTTATCCTCTTTTTGTTCATCCATAATTTTAATATCCTGATCCATGATTTTGTTTACTGCGGAAGAACGACTAATAAAATCACTAAAACTTTGTGAACCGAACAGAACTTCTATGTAACGAGAAGGCCCACCATTTTCTTGGATTGATTTTAACCGTTTTTTTAATAACTCGTCTCGTTCTTTAATACGTTCGATTAAATCGTCAATGTCGTCATCTAGCTCAGTAATTTGATCACCCAGAGACGTTATTTCATTTTTAATGTTTGCAATTTCGGTTTCTTTTTCGTTAATAGATTGGATGGTTGTTGTTAACTCATCATCAATCACAGTGATTTCATCTTCAACAACTGTTTGTTGTTCTTTGTTTTCATTTAACTTTTCGTCTGTAGATCCTTTTTCACTTTCGACTTCCCCGCGTTTTTTGTCCAGTTCCTTCTGCTCTTTCTCCAACTCATTTAACTCATCTTCTACCTCATTGACTGTACTGGCGGAAACGATCATTTCCTGTACTGGTAGTAATAGTATCACTGTAACTATCGAGCAAATACTGAGTACCTTTTTCCCCATTCAATTCTCCCTCTCTCCTGTTTTCCTCTTACACTTTTAAGAATTTCCGGACACTCATCACGCTTCCCCAGACTCCGATAAACGTTCCTATTGCAAGAATTACCAGTGACAATTGCCATGCGAACGGATTAAATGGAAGCAATTCAATCACTCGGAAATGTATTTGATCTCTCAATAAATTTTCTAAGTAGGAATACCCGAATAAAATCATTGATATTGGAATGACTGAACCTAGGATACCTAACAACATCCCTTCAACGAAAAACGGCCAACGGATAAATCCATTTGTTGCTCCTACTAGTTTCATAATCCCAATTTCTTTACTGCGTGCCATAATTGTTAGTTTAATTGTATTTGAGATTAAGAAGATTGCTGTTAATACGAGACCGATAATAACAACAAGTCCAACGTTTCGTGCAAATTTATTAAACTTAAACATGTTTTCAACTACGTCTTTCCCGAAGTTCACCTTGTCAACAAAATCAAATTCCTCAATTTGATCTGCGGTAGGTTCTGTGTCTGTCGGTTCAATAGTCTGAACAATGAAGGCGTGATTTAAGGGGTTATCTTGTTGATAAAGCAACCATGCTTCTCCTTGTTCCCCCATACTTTCAGCTAAACTAAGAAGTTCTTCATCATTAGATGCAAAGCGAATAGAATCTACTGTTGGTAATTCATCAATTTCTTCTCTTAACTCTTCAATTTCTTCTTCAGTTGCTAATAGATCAATCAGAACCTTAATTTCCACATCTTTTTCTATTGTTTTCGCAATTTCATTTAAGTTAAGGACAATGGCGATAAATACACCTACTAGTGCAAGTGTCATTGTAACGGCCCCAATGGATGCTACAGACATCCATCCATTTCTGTAAACGTTCTTTGTACCTTCCCCGACGTGCCTACGCATTGTTCTAAGCTTCATAGCCGTATTCACCTCGGTCTTCATCACGCACGATAACTCCACCCTCAATAGCGATGACACGTTTCTTGAGTGTATTAACAAGTTCTCTACTATGTGTTGCCATAATAATCGTTGTACCACGTGAGTTAATTTCTTCAAATGTATTCATAATTTCCCATGATGTATCAGGGTCTAGGTTTCCAGTAGGCTCATCAGCGATTACAATGATTGGGTTATTCACAATTGCTCGAGCAATTGCGACCCTTTGTTGTTCTCCACCTGATAGTTCATCTGGTAGAAACCGTGCTTTATGTTTTAATCCTACTAAATCTAGTACTTCCATTACTCGTTTACGAATATGTTTTGGTGATTCTTCAATAACTTCTAAAGCGTACGCAACATTTTCATAAACCGTTAATTTGTTTAAAAGTTTAAAGTCTTGGAAAATGACTCCCACATCTCTTCGTAAAAACGGCACCTTTTTTTCTTTAAGTTTACTTAAATTGATCCCATTAATTACGACAGATCCTTGAGATGCCTTTTCTTCCCGATAAATTAATTTAATAAAAGTAGATTTCCCAGCTCCACTTGGGCCTACAATATATACAAATTCACCTTGTTCAATGTGAATATCAATACCATTCAAAGCAGACACGCCATTTTTATACTTTTTGTGCACGTCTTTCATTTTAATCATATATGTATCACCTTAATTATTAATTTTGTCTTTCTTATATTTCCATCTATTTATTTTTATGAACGAATCAACGTTCTAAAAACGATCCGTGTTTCACTATCTTTGTTGTCATTGTTAGAAATGTATGTAATTGTTTCCATTTGGGTAATTTCACATGTTTCCGACACAGACCTTATAAAAAACAACATCTCCTTAGGTCTATTGAACTATTCTTTTCTACTTATCTCAAACCCAAATCTATTATAACATTAAACTACATCTTTTTTAGACATAAAATTATTACATTTTCATTTCAAAAAGGAGTTTTGTTACTTAGAAATAGTTTTTTTGTCATATACTTGGAATTTTTAGGGAGTCTTTCATTATTTCACACACGGATGAATGTCCTAATGCCCAATAAATAGCTATCTCACTATCTTACATCGTTTCCAAAGATTAAACGGAACTACATAGGCTAATGAGATAGCAGAACATACGTATGATGAAATTCATTCACACAAAAAATCATCCTCACATAATTATGTGAGGATGATTTTTTATTTCAATTACTTTTTATCAGCTAACCATTCTGCAATTGCAGTACGATCATCATCAGAAACACTTGGTTGTGGTGGCATGCCACCAGTTCCGTTTTCAATGATGTCTTCAATTTCATCTGCTGAGTGGTCTGCTCCTGCTGTATCTAAAGCTGGACCAGATACTCCTTCTAAATTACCACCGTGACATGATGCACAGTTGTTTTGATAAGCTTCTTCACCTGCAGAAACTTCAGTGTCTCCATTGTCGTCTCCGCCGTTATCGTTACCACCATCTGCATCATCATCTCCGCCACAAGCTCCTAATACGAGTGCAGCTCCAAATACGATTGTTAATAACCATTTCTTCATGTAAAGTCCCCCTAACATAATGTGATGGAAACTATTGCTAGTTCGTATTTCCTATTATACCCTATTTTGGAATTTTTAAAACAAAAGTGTGCTCCTTAGATATGCGCATAAACACGCTAGACCTTCATAGGACAAGCTTTATAACATTTATGACATTTTCATGAATTATACATTTCAATTGGAACTTTCTTTGTAATAGTATTATCCCATTTGTGAACGTAAATATTCATCAATAAATGGATCAATATCTCCATCCATTACTCGGTCCACATTTCCAATCTCCAGGTTTGTACGGTGATCCTTAATCATAGAATATGGGTGGAATACATAGGAACGAATTTGACTTCCCCAGCCAATTTCCTTTTGTTCCCCACGGAGTTCATCTACTTTTTCTTTTTGCAATTCAATTTCACGTTGATATAATTTCGCTTGTAACATCTTCATTGCATCTGCTCTATTTTTAATTTGCGAACGTCCTGATTGACATGTCACAATAATGTTTGTTGGAAGATGAGTAATTCGAACAGCGGAATCTGTCACGTTTACATGCTGTCCACCTGCTCCACTTGAACGATATGTGTCGATTTTCAAATCTTCTGGACGAATATCTATCTCAACATCATCCGTCATTTCTGGTGCTACATCACAGGAAACGAAAGAAGTATGCCTTCTACCCGAGGAATCAAAAGGCGAGATACGTACAAGACGATGAACACCTTTCTCAGCTTTCAAATAACCATATGCATTATGTCCTTTTATCAGTAACGTAACACTTTTTACTCCAGCTTCATCCCCTGGGATATAATGCAGCGTCTCTACTTCAAAGTTACGTCTTTCTGCCCAGCGTTGGTACATACGTAATAAAATACTCGCCCAGTCTGTTGATTCTGTACCTCCAGCACCAGGATGTAATTCTAAAATCGCATTATTTGCGTCATATGGCTCGCTTAAAAGAAGTTGTAATTCAAAGTCATTGAGATCTTTGCGAAGCTTTTTCATTTCTGACTCTAATTCCTCAAATAACAATTCATCAGGTTCTTCCTTCACTAATTCAAACATGACAGTAGCATCTTCTACACGACTATTTACTTCATGGTATGATTCTACAAATTTCTTCAGATGATTTGTCTCGCTAATGACTTTTTGTGCCGCGTCTTGGTCATCCCAAAACGTGGGAACAGTCATTTTTTGTTCAAGCTGCTCAATCTCTTTCTTTTTCCCTGCTAAGTCAAAGAGACCCCCTAAAATCATTCATTCGCTCTTGCATTTGGTCTAGTTCTTGTTTTACTTCTACCAATTCCATATGATTCACCTCAATTAATGTATTCATGCATGAACTTTTCATTTTCCCTATTTGAGTATACCATGGCTATTTGTACAATACAGTACTTACTTGAATGAATTTCATAATGACTAAAAACAACTACTTCACTACCACATGTAGCTTCAAACGATTTAACGGAGCTGCATGTAGTAGTAAGGTAGCATAACATACGTATGATGAAATTCATTAATGCATGTAGAGCCAGTAAAAAGATCCTTTTCACCATAAACGACGGCGAAAAGGAATCAGAAACACTATCTTTATGCTCCACAACAGCGTTTGTATTTCTTGCCACTTCCACACGGACAAGGATCATTTCTACCAACAGTCTCACCTTTTACGATTGGACGACGAGAACGTTTTTGTTCTTCCCCTCCACCAGCTACTGCTTTCGTATTTTGGGCTACCTCTTCACGTTGTAAATTTTCTTGAATTTGAGCCTTCATAATATATTTTGCTACCTCATCTTCAATACGAGCGACCATTGCCTCAAACATTTCAAACCCTTCTAATTGATATTCACGAAGGGGATCATCTTGACCATAAGCACGTAAGTTAATTCCTTGACGTAATTGATCCATTTGGTCAATATGGTCCATCCATTTCGTATCAACTGTACGAAGTAGAATTACTTTTTCAAATTCTGTCATTTGTTCAGAAGAAAGTTCTTCTTCTTTCTCATCATATTTCTTACGGACTTTCTCCATCACAAAGTCCTCAATTTCCTCAGGTTCTTTTCCTTTAATATCATTAATTGAAATATCTTCTGTATTAAGTAAAGTCCCGTGGATGTACTCTATCATCGCTTCATAATCCCAGAGATCTTCATCTTCATCTTGTGTATGTGTAAATACTATACGATTGAGTGATGAGATAATCATGTTTTCAATAATCTCACGTAAATCGCTTTCTGATTGAATAACTTCTGAACGTTGTTTGTAAATGATTTCACGTTGTTCACGTAAAACGTCGTCATAAGAAAGAACGGTCTTACGAGCATCAAAGTTATTTCCTTCAACACGTCTTTGAGCTGATTCTACGGCTCGAGAAATCATCTTACTTTCAATCGGTTGTGAATCGTCAATACCTAAACGATCCATCATTGCTTTTAAGTTGTCTGAACCAAATCTACGCATCAATTCGTCTTCCATGGATAAATAAAAAACAGACTCCCCTGGGTCTCCTTGACGTCCAGAACGACCACGCAATTGGTTATCAATTCGACGTGACTCATGACGTTCTGTACCAATTACCGCAAGTCCACCAAGTTCGAGAACTCCTTCACCTAGCTTAATGTCTGTTCCGCGTCCTGCCATGTTTGTAGCAATGGTAACAGAACCTTTTTCACCAGCATTTTCAATAATTTCAGCTTCTCTATAGTGGTTTTTTGCGTTTAAAACATCATGACGAACACGGGCTTTCTTCAGTAGTTGACTAATCACTTCAGAAGTCTCTACTGCAACCGTTCCAACAAGAACTGGTTGCCCTTGCTCATAACGTTCTTTAATCGCTTCTACTAAGGCATTATATTTACTTTCTACCGTTTTATACACTAAATCTGGACGGTCATTTCGAATAATTTCCTTGTTTGTTGGTATGGCAATGACGTCCATATTGTAAATGTTTCTAAACTCTTCTTCTTCTGTTTTCGCTGTACCTGTCATTCCACATAACTTGTCATACATCCGGAAGAAGTTTTGGAATGTAATGGACGCTAGTGTCATACTTTCATTTTGGATCGGTAAGCCTTCTTTTGCTTCAATTGCTTGGTGCAATCCGTCACTATATCTACGGCCTTTCATGAGACGACCTGTAAACTGGTCAACAATCACTACTTGTCCTTCTTCAATCACGTAATCTGTATCTCTTAACATTGCTACATGGGCGCGTAACGCCTGATTAATGTGATGTGTTAAAGACACATTATTTAAATCAAACAAGTTCTCAATATGGAAGTAAGCCTCTGCTTTTGTAATCCCTTCTTCAGATAACTGCACTCCACGGGTTTTTTCATCATATGTGTAATCCGTCTCTCTGTTAAGAGTATTTACGAAACCATTCGCTTGTAAATATTGTGAGGCAGATTTTTTTGCAGAACCAGAAATAATTAATGGTGTACGAGCCTCATCAATTAAAATGGAGTCAACCTCGTCAATGATTGCATAATGAAGTGGTCTTTGAACCATTTGTTCTTTATACAAAACCATGTTGTCTCTTAAATAATCAAACCCAAATTCATTATTCGTTCCGTAAGTAATGTCACATTCATATGCAGCACGTTTTTCTTCTTTTGACATATCGTTTGCATTAAGCCCAACAGTCAAACCAAGAAATTCATAAAGAACTCCCATTTCATTTGCGTCACGGCTTGCTAAGTATTCGTTTACGGTAATGACATGGACACCTTTACCAGCTAAGGCATTTAAATAAGCAGGCATTGTGGAGGATAGTGTTTTTCCTTCCCCTGTCTTCATTTCTGAAATATCTCCGTTATGGAGGGAAATTGCACCTAATAGCTGTACTTTAAACGGACGCATAGATAATACTCTTTTGGATGCTTCCCGTACAAGTGCGTACGCTTCAACAAGTAAATCATCTAATGTTTCTCCGTTTTCATAGCGTTCCTTAAATTCCTTTGTTTTATTTTGAATTTGATCATCTGTTAATTGCTCATATTCGCTTTCCATTGCTTCTATATCGTTAGCTGTTTGTTCCAGCTCTTTTAATTTTCGTTTGTTTCCATCTCCGAAGATTCTTTTTAATAAACCTGACATTTTTACACACCTCTATTTTTTACATGTACCTTTGCATGTATAGTCAATACCTATCAATGATACCACTTTATGACGGCAGATGACAACTTATGCTTTTTTGAATCAAAGTCTATTTGAATTCAATCTATGCTTTTTCATATACCATTTAATCACTTTGTTAACATTCAAAAAAGGAATGGGAGGATCCATTCCTTTTAGTAGGTTAGAAAACGTTCGGAGATTTTGAAGATTCACTATGGGGTAGGAGGACGGCCATGGCTGCAATTCATTTCTTTTATGATTTGAGTTAATCGTCCATTTGTCGCAGCAACCATTCCAATTAACTGAGAAATCGTCTGCTCATGTTGCTCCAATCGTTTTTCAAGTAAATCTTTATCCCTTACATTGCATGTGCACATGTCATCACTCCTTTGTAAACTCACTATAGTTATACCATGGGGGCATGATTTAGGCGAACTAGTAAAATTGAATTTTCAAGAGGATTTTATCGTCAAAATTCAATTTTCACATCTATTTCTTGTAATATAGTCATTATTTTAAGTGAATGTGCTCTTTTTATCCTCAAAAATTCAATTTTGATGTTTTTTTAAAAAAAATCATTCCCATAAAAACAATCCTTATGTACAACATAAGGATTGTTTTTATATGTGTGTTATTAAATTTCTGGTTCGATTAAACCGTATCGCCCATCTTTTCTGCGGTACACAACATTTGTTTCGTCTGTTACAGCATTTGTGAAAACGAAAAATGCGTGATCTAGCATGTCCATTTGTAAGATAGCCTCTTCAGAATCCATCGGCTTTAAATTGAACCGTTTTGTTCGAACAATTTCTAAGTCGCTCTCTTCTTCCTTCTCCTGTAGCGCTTCTTTTTCAAGTTCGGCAAAAATATGTTTTGGTGAACCTTCTTTTCTAAACTTACGATTAATTTTCGTTTTATATTTCTTGATTTGTCTTTCGAGTTTGCCAACAACGAGATCAATTGCTGCATATAAATCTTCATGATGTTCCTCTGCACGCAAGACCAAATCAGTCATTGGAATGGTTACTTCAATACGTTGTTCATTATTGAAGACACTTAACCTCACATTAACATCTGACGTCGGGGGTGTATCAAAATATTTTTCGAGTTTACTGACCTTTTTAATCACGTGCTCTCGAATTGGCTCTGTTACCTCTAGCTTGTTACCACGAATGTTATAGTTCATCATAAGTGCCCCTCCTTATTCGTACTAATTATAGTATACATGTTTTTAAAAGAAATTTCCTGCTTTTTTGTATAAAGTTTAAAAATGATACGAAATTACCTAGGGAATTAAGACCATTTTACCGTACTTGAACGTAAATATAATAGCTAATATAAAGGGTTACCATGGTGAAATAAACGATTTTAATGCATTTTACAATTCGTATTTTTTGCTATTTTACTATAAATGTAGTTCCATTAAGTCGCTAGAAACTACAGGTGTATTCAAATAGCTAATGTGGGTAATTATGACATGCACTCTATTGTACTAATTTTTACGATCAACATACATTCCATCTGCAGCTTGAATGTGATTATATGGATTGATGTAAGATAGATTAGATTTTCGCTGTAACTTACTTGAATGCATATCATGTTTTAAATCCTCTAGAAATGACTGCATTTTATGTTCCGTCTCTTGATTTAATTTCATAAATGCTTCTACTTGTTTTGTCTCTTCTGTTGAAGTCGGTGCTTCTAACAGTGGAATGATATGGGAACGCTCATCTAATAACCTGTCAATCTCCTGAATAACGTAATCACGGTTTTGTGAGATGTTCTGCTTAAAGAATAGTTCGTGTAAACGCATTGTAAGAGTCATTAATTCTTCCAGGGCAGTCATTATACACGTGCCTCATTTTCAAACCCTGATTTGCGTGTTTGAAGGAGCATTTGTTTCCAAGTATCCCTTAATTCTTTCATAATCGTTAAGCCTTCTTGAAGAAGTGAAACATCGTTTTTAATGTTTCCTTCCCGTAATTGAAATTGCGCATAATCGTATAAAGCTAACAACTGTTTTGATAGATCCACCTCTGAATCAAGAGTAATCATTAGTTCGGTAATGATATTTTGTGCTTTTTGCACTTGTTCGTTCTTTTGAGCATATTCATTTTTTTCCGTAAACTGAATGGCACGTTTAATAAACGTAATACATCCATTGTAAAGCATCAACGTTAATTCTCCGCTAGATGCTGTATTTACTGCATTATTTTGATATGCTTCATACTGCTTGTTAATTGCCACGGTTGATTACACTCCTTTAAAAAGGTTTATACGTATTGT
Source organism: Bacillota bacterium (assembly GCA_035301025.1). Taxonomy (GTDB): domain Bacteria; phylum Bacillota; class Bacilli; order Bacillales; family Amphibacillaceae; genus CALAMD01. Next base: position 14,060 of record DATGUV010000100.1, read on the forward strand.
TTTCTTTCTTTACATTCCACCAAATTGTGAGAACAACTGTGCAGATTGATCATTCATGCGTTGAATAGCCTTTTCCATTTGAGTAAATTGATTCCAATATCTTGTTTCTACATTCATTAAACGAGTTTCAAAGTCACTTATTCGTTTATTCATTTCTTTCATTCGTTTACCAATAGCATAGTTATCAAGAGTCGATGTTCCTTTTCCAGCACGATTGTTAATGTTATTTGTAATCAGATCCATTTGGTCTTCTAATCTATGAATAATTCCACGACGATCTCCGTCTGACCCGTTAGATAGAAGGGATTGTACACCATCTGGATTTTCAGCAATTGCTTTACGCAATGCATCTTCGTCGATTTCCAACTTTCCACCATCAGAGTATCGATTTGAAGTTGTAATTCCTATTTCGGTAATCGAGGAAAATCCATATTCATTTTCAACCTTTCCATACCAACTATTGCGCATATTAAATAGGCCACTTGAGACAATTGATTCACCTTTTAAAATGCCGCTTTTCGCCTTTTCTTCCCATTTCTTCACTTCATCCTCAGACATTTCTTTCTTTTGTTCATCTGTTAATGGAGGGAAATCTCGGAAACGTTCTTCCTGTTGAGTTCCGTTAAATTTTTCAACAACTTCATTGTATGTGTTCACGAATTGTACGACGGAATCAAAGATTGCATCTTCATCTGTGGTAATCACGAGATTTACAACACCATCTGTGACATTATGAAACTGAAACATCGTTCCGTTAATATCATAATAATTATTTTTAGATGTTAATTCTACGCCATTGTATTCAAAAGTGGCGTTTTTACCACCCTTTTCATTATCCATGTCTAGGCCGAGAATATTTTTAAACTCAGCTACAGAATCTTCATGAAATACAATTTCGTTTCCGCTAGGATTATTTTCACCCGTATGAGTCGTTTCCATAATAACCTGTCCAGAGCCATGATCATAAAATGCTCGAACGGGGATGTCTAAATCATTAGAAATCCGATTAAGCACATCTGTCACATGGTCCCCTTCTTTGACTACAACTTCGTGTTCTTGCTCGTTTCCCTGCTGATCAAACGTTGAAAAACGTAATGTTTTCCCTTCTCCAATCGTTTCAGGGTCAATGGAATGAGAAACATTTGATCCAACATTGATCGTAGTTGTTGCAAGTTTTTTCACTTCTATTCGATAAGTTCCATTTTTAGCATTTCCTGAAGGGACTCCTGTTATAGCATTTTCCTGGGGAGAGGATACTGTTTTAGGATTGTATGTTTTACTTAATTTCATATCTAAGACTAAATTATCTAGTTCAAGTAAGGACTTATTTAAATCACGAAATGCATCTTGTTTCCACGTTAATTTTGTACGATCTTGCATCATTTTTGTGTATGGAATTCTCTCTGCATCCATTAATTTATGAACCATTTGTTCAATATCCATACCTGTTGCTAATCCACCTACACGCATGTTTTTGCCCCCCTTTTTTAAATCTTTTCATCAATTAAAATGCCCATGTATGTTGCCATTGCTGCGTACATATCGAGCATTTTCTTTTGTGGTATTTCCTTTATAACTTCCTGAGTTAATGGATCTACAACAGTTACATAGTATTCGTTAAGATCTTCATGTAATTTGAATTGTAAGCTTGTTCGCATCGGGTCTGTGAATTGATTTAATGCTTCTACGACCTCTTCTACTTCTTTCTTATCAGTGCTTCTATTTTCTATAAAAGATTCTGTATTGTGTTTTTTAAATGAATGATTCGTATGAGATTCATGTTTGTGATGTACAGTTGTTTGAATTTCTGCTCCTTCAATGCGCATCATCCCCAGCTCCTTATCCGATTGTTTTCTTTTATATCGGCTCACTTGCGGATTTGTAAAGCTTTTTTCATAAATGAATGAAATTTATAATATGTATATTATGCTACCTCACTTCCTGATGTAGTTCCGTTAAGTCACTCGAATCTACAACTGGTAATGACGTAGATGTTTTTGCCCATTATGAAATTCATTATTTCACGTGCAATATGCCCATTTTTTGAAGTTCCGTAATGTCAACATTTGCTGCAGCGCTATTTTGCTCTTTAATATCTAGATAAATTTCTTTCCGATGAATTTCAATATTTTTTGGTGCATCAATACCTAATTTAATTTGATCCCCTTCTATACCCATAACTGTAATTTCAATGTCGTCTCCAATGATAATAGATTCATTGCTCTTCCGTCTTAATATGAGCATTAAGAACCCCCCTTTGCTTCAGATGAAACAAAGGATGCAAGTGGTGTTTTTGTTGCATATTCACTTGTTTCAATAATACATTGCTTTCCTTGTTTTTCCCTTGTATTGATCACGATTGGTGCTTTTAAATTTAATGAACTTTGCTCAAATGGGCTCTTCACTGTTACAATTACACGGACGATAACATCCTCTATATGCTTGATTGCCATTCGTTCAATTGTTGCGTCGTCCAATGTAAATTCATATGCGCTTGTTAACATATATGGATCAATAACGATAAATGCTAGAGAAGGTGTATGAATGGATTGTAATGCTTGAAATGCAACATTTCCCACATGGGACATATCCATTAACACAAACTCTTTCTCCTCTTCAAAGCCAGGAATCCCGGCTGGAAACTGAATTATATGTGAGTGATCAATAATGATTTCCCCTCCATACTTTGTTCCTAATTTCATATCCAAAACCACCCTTTCTCTTATATACGCTCAAAAAATTGTGGATCTACTGTAATGTCCAAAGAGGGATATTCCTCCATATAAATAGATAAATTCCCTTGGACGAAGTTAATTTCCACCGGTCTTGTATGTGCTTCTATTTTTGGACTTTTAGTTGTTACTTGGATATCTACAGAACCTTTTTCATATTCAAACTGCACGGAAAGTGATCCTGGAATAAATGTTACTCCGAGTTCTTTTAATGCCTGATATGCATTTGCTTCTGCTTGTTGTATAATTGTGTTCCCACCATGTTCAATACGCATTAATTCTGACCCTTGGCTTGCTCTACGCCCTATTCCTTCTAAATATGCTTGATACCCTTCTTGGGCGTGTTCCTGAATCATCCGCTTCACACTTTTTAAGCCCGCATCAGCAAATGCCTCTGTTTGATCGATATGAAGAACACCATCTTTTGTTTCAATATTCATCTGTGCAGCAGGTTGTTCAATGGATAACTCTGCACGAGGTTGCGCCAACTCAACATATCCTTTAGTCGACTCCATACCTATTCGCCCCATGTTCGATTGTAAATGTAGTTTTGGCATATACATGGACATATCATCCTCTTTTCAATCCGACCGTTTACATATGTTTTCTATGCAAAAACCCTGTAGTCGCGTGTCGCAAAACAGGGTTTCCGTCATTATTTACCTTAAAAAGTCGACTAAACTAGGTTGAATAATTCGTGATCCAGCAGAAAGTGCAGCTCTATGTAGACTTTCCTGTGTAATTAAGTTCGTAATCGCCTCTTCAAAATCAATGTCTTCATTTTCAGACATTGTTTTCTTCGCAATAACAATTTGCTCATCTAATCGATCTTCAACAAGTTCTATTCGGTTCATTCTGGCACCTAAATCGGAACGAGCATTGATTGTATCGTTAATATGATGGTCTAATGCCTCTATACGTCCATCTAATTCTGAACGATCTGCTTCGCCGCTTAAAATTGCTTTTAGTTCTGCAATATCATCAAATAATTGATTTGTAAAAACATCTTCAGGATTAACGTTTACTTTAATGCGTGTACCATTTCCTACTTCAATAATAACATCACTATTATCAGTAGAAACCTCATACCCGTCCTCTGTCCCTTTTATCGGTCGCTCTTTCGTATTCGCTCCATTAAAAATGTGTTTTCCATTTACATTTGTATTTCCTAACTCCATTAAATGCTCTTCTAATTGCACCACTTCTTTTTGAATACTTTCAAGTTCATCTTTATCATTCGGAGAGTTACTCGCTTTAATCGTAAGCTCTCTTATTCGTTGCAATGCTTGAGTCGTTTGATCAAGTGCTGCGTCAGAGTTATCCATCCAGTTGTGGATTTCACCTATATTTCGTTTATACTGCTCAACTTCAGCTACTTGTGTTCGATATCCCATACCTTTCATGGCAATGACTGGGTCGTCAGATGGTCGATTAATCTTTTTCCCAGTTGTAAGTTGTTCTAAATATGTTCCCATTTTTTGTTGGCTTGTCATTAAATTTCGTAACATATTACCTGTTAACATTCCTTGAGTTACACGCATCATCATTCACTCCTTATCTTCCAACAATACCCATTCCATTGATGATTTTATCGAGCATTTCATCTATAGTCGTCATACTTCTCGCTGCTGCATTATATGCATGTTGGAATTGAATCATATTTGACATTTCTTCATCCAATGAAACCGCACTGACAGATAACCGTTGATTGCTCACTTGAGAGCGCAAAATTTCCGTATTATCATACATTCGTTTTGCTTCTTGAGCATCAACTCCTAGATTTCCGATAATGGATTCATAAAAAGCATCAATCGATTGATTCTCTTCAAATGCACTTGATTCCTTATCCCAATCAGCAAAAGGCCGATCAAATACGTGTCCTAAGTTAATAGCATTTTTTCCGTCTCCATCAAAGTCCATTGTCTCACTTGCAGCTATTAAATCAGGATGATCAATGATTTGCTGATGAACACGAATGTTTTCCGCTGTAATTGTGGCTCCCTCCTCATTGGGGACAAAAAAATCAATTCCCGCTGATCCGTCAAGAGCAAATCCGTCCTTATGTACTTCATTAAAACGATACGCTAGTTCTGCTGCTAAATTGTCTAGTTGTTCCAACATATCTGGTAATACACCAACAAAATCTTCACTATTTTCTTTTTCATAACCGTACGTTTCGATCAGTGCAGATAAAGAACCAAGTGTATCGATAAATTGGGAGGCTTCAATTGTTTCCCCATCAACTTCGATAGAAGAAACCCCTTCATTGGTTTTATGGACGCTTATGTTGTTGTATTCTCCCGCCTGTCCGTTTACTAGGACTCTTTCAGGATCAAAAGGTGTTCCTTTACTATCAGCTAACTTAATCGTAACAACACCGTCAGCAGAAGCTGGAGCTTCTCCACTACTTTCATGTGTTACATGAATATTTACAATTTCCGATAGCTCGTCGATCAAACGATCTCTATCATCATATAAATCATTCGCTACATACCCATGCGGTTCGATAGCGTTAATTTTTCCATTGATTTCATTGATTTGATGAAGGAGTGAATTTGCTTTTTTCACTGTAACATCAATTTGGCTCTCCTGTTCTGCACGTTGTGCTTGAATTGTTTTTGATAAATAGTTTAACGTATCAGCAACTGCTTCCCCTCGTCCGGATACAACAGACCGAGCGCCTGTGTTATCAGGGTTGACAGATAATGTTTGCAGGGATTCCCAAAATTGATCCATCGTATGACTTAAACCGCTTTTAGAAGGTTCATTTAACACTGTTTCCAGGCGACCAAGAGCTTTATTTTTAGTATCCCAGTAACCTGCCTTACTGTTCTCGGCACGGTATTGCATGTCTAAAAATCGATCTCGCAATCTTTGAACGGTATCGATTTGAACCCCAGTCCCCATTTGTCCTGGAATGTGTGGACGATTCCGCGAAGCAGCTGGAAAAGGGGATGTTGTCTCAAAATTTACCCTTTGTCTAGAATATCCATCTGTATTGGCGTTTGAAATATTATGACCTGTTGTATATAAAGCAGATTGTTGGGCGAATAGGGCTTGTCGTGCCATCTCTAATCCGTGAAATGTACTCATATGGTTAACTCCTTTATGTTGAACTGCTTGAACATTAGGCTTTTGAATCGAAAACCGAACGTTTTACGTGTGGTGTTTGAGTGTTTTTCTTTCCGTAATTCATTTGTTGAATGGAAGGTTGTAACATATGCAAGGACATATGTACAAACTGGAGAGACTGTTGAATGAGTCCATGATTCAAATGTTCTTGTTCTTTAATATCTTTAATTAAATAGGTTAAATTTGTTGTTATCTTCTCAAGTGCCGCTTGTTCATTACCTTGAAGCCTCTCAAGCATATTCGTTATGGTTCGATCGATTTCAGGAGGTAATTGTCTACTCACAAACCATTCTTCAACTTGATTCACTCGAATGGCTTCTTCTTTTTCAATATACTGAGATAACATTTTTTCTTTTGCTAACATTGGTTGAATCCCATCCATGTTCCCACTTTTAATAACTTCCGTTTTTTCAACGGATACTTTTTTTAGTTGCTCGTGATAGTTCACGAGTTTTTGAATGCTTTGAATGACTTGTTCGCAAGACATCAGTAGCCTCCTTATTTATCCTTTGACCATGTTTCCATTAATTTTTGAGCGATTTTTTCAGGTTGCACTTTATATGTTCCATTTTCGTAGGATTGCTTAATTTGATTTACATATTGAGCACGTTTATTCTCATTTTGATTTCCTTTTTGTAAACGTTGTGCTTCCTTAGAAATTTCTAATCGATCCGTTTGTTTTTTATAGGATTGTTTCTCGATCGACTGATGTGCATGTTCTTTATATACATTTACTTGTGAATGTGTTGGGCCTTGTATTTTCAATTCCTCACCTCATACCTTCTTAATGGAATGATTTATTTTTTTCTTTGATGATCTAACGTGAAGTATGTGTTCGCTCTTGTTTGTTCTTCTTTTAATATCTCACTTTTTGCAAGAATGGCGTCATGATTTTCCAAAGCTTTTAATAATTCTTTAGAACATTCGGTACATAGCTTTCCCGAAGTAATCGGTTCTCCACATTGTTCACATGGATAGGCGAGCTTTGGAAATTGGGAAGTGCGTAAACGTTTTTCTTTCACGAATTTGATAATTAGTTCCTCTTCTACTTCGGTAGCTATCACAATTTCTTGAATCGTTGCTTCTCTATTTTGTTGTTTTTTTAGAAATTGATATACAATTTCAAATGCTTCTTCTTCCGCTTTATAACAAGATGGACATATATCTCGTAAGCTTTTTACAAATACATTTCCACATCGTGGGCAATTTGCTAAGCTTTGCATGTTCTGCCACCTCTTTCGTCGATATTATACCATAACTTTTTGCTTTCTTTTCACCGTTCTAACTACGAACAAGTGTGAATGCATCTACCTTTGGACAACCATTTTCTTTTAAAATAGCACTTGCTTGACGCAACGTTGTCCCAGTTGTATATATATCATCGACCAAAAGAACGGGATTGTTAATACTTTTTGATAAAATAAATGGATTTTTTGAAGATATTCGTTCTCGTTTGGATTTTTTTGCCTGTTTTTCATGATGTTCACGTGTGAGAAGAAGGGCAGGTTGTGGAGTAATCCACTTCGCAATCATTTCTGCTTGATTAAATGCGCGCTCATACAAACGCTCTTTACTTAGCGGAATAGGTACAACAACTGTTTCTTTATCGAGGATGGATTTTTGGTGAAAGTATGTCTCAACAAAAGGCTTAAACAAAAACCCCAACTCATAATCACCTCGATATTTCCACTGAGCAAAAATTTTCTGAACCAAGTCTGTGTATGAAAAAATTGAACGATTCCTGTGAAGTGTATCTAAATGTGGACGTCTTTTCTTCCATTGCAAACAATCAGAACATGTATCTATTCGACTACTTGTGCCACAAATAGAACACGTTTTTCCTTCAATTGGTTTAAGTTGGTCCAAACATGAATGACACACGTGCCTATGCTTTGGTGGTTGAAAAAACATACTAAAAGTGAGGGTAGTTTCCATGGGGGATAAACAAATAAGACATTCCAAAGATGATCACACCTATTCATTTATTAATGTAGATATTGCTTGAAAAAGGGTAGTGTAGAAAGGGGAATAAAAATCGTGCTCCTACAAATACCTTTTAACATTTGTGAATATTGATAGATGAATGCATTTCATAATCCGTTGTTTATGCAACGTCAACACATCATGTAGTTACGCAGACTCATCCGAAACTACATGCTGTATTGAACAAAGCTCGTTTTAGTATGGATAAAATTCACTCACATATCATTCATTTCATTGGGTTTTGCAGAAGCATACGATGACTAAATTAGCGATGCATCATTTTTACATATGACTCGGAAGGACATCTTGATTGCCCCAAATAAATTTACGCATATTTCTCGGTAAAAACTGACGAATTTCATGCGCGTCATATCCAACTAACACGCGTTTTTTGTCCATTATAATTGGGCGACGTAAAAGAGTCGGAAATTCGCGAATATACGTATATAACTTTTTCAAAGAAATACTTGCAAAATCAATATCTAATGTGCGATATGCTTCAGAACGTGTGGAAATAATCTCCTCTGTTCCTTTTTCTGTTTTCTCAAGGATAGAAAAGAATTCTTTTTCTGTTAAAGGTTGATGAACGATATGCCGAAATTCATATGGAATATCATGGTCCATGAACCATTGGATAGCTTTCTTTGATGATGAGCATGTAGATCCAAATAATGTTATCGTCATTTGTTTCACCTTTCCTTTTTCAAATAGTTTGTGTAAGGATCAAACACTTACACATGTTCCCTTTTAAAGATGCCTCTTTTTAATAAGGATAGCTGCATATTAAAGCGGTGATTCGCTTGTTCAATCGTTAAATCTCTTGCAAAAGAGTGCACCACATTGTGCATGGTGATTGAAAATACGAGTTCAATAATATGATGTAACTCCTCAAGGGTATCATAGTTTAAAGGTGTTTTATCAATGCCTTTGATTAATCTTTTATATTCTCTTTGAAGCTCCTCTTTTCGAAGACGAAAGGAAAATGTTTGCTCTACTTTTACGTTCATATGGAGAAATGCTTGTTTAAAAAAATCTCGATTCGTTCTTTCATGAAATTTTTCCAACATCCATGTGAACATATTTGGAATGGCTTTAAATAAATCATAGTCATATTTGCGCAAATACAATAGTAAACTTTCCTGCGATTGCTTTGCATGTGTCTCTAATAAATAGTAAAATACATCTTCTTTATCCTTAAAATATTGATAAAAACTACCTCTAGCCACATTCGCTTCATGAATAATATTTGCAATAGAAGCATCATGTAATGGAACTCGCGAAAATTCATTCATTGCCGCCTGTAACAATACTGCTTGTTTTTGATCTGGCAAATTAAAAAATGTTTGTTTTGGCACAAATTCACCTCACATTACAAAATGACACGTCGTCACTTGATGCTTTTATCATAAATGACACGTCGTCACTTGTCAATACGTATTCTTGAATCGATGGATAAAACGGCGATGGATGTTCACTATTTGTTCACTTTTTATTCTCTACGATTCATTTGTCTTATGGATTGTATAGCTCGGTACATATCACGGGTTTTTCCGTCGTGGAAAAAGACTACTTCTCCAGTTGGGTCTTGGGCACTTCTACCAGCCCGCCCAGCAATTTGAATAAGTGCCGCTTCATCAAACACAGTATGTCCTGCATCAATAATAGCTACATCTATAGATGGAAACGTAACACCTCTTTCTAAAATAGAAGTTGTGATAAGAACTGTTAATTGTTTTTCTCGAAATTGTTCAACTTTTTCTTTACGGTCCACATCTGCAGCATGAACAAATGATATCTTTTCTTTTGAAGTGATCCATTTTTCGCTCCTAAAAGCTTCAATTGTATGTGACATTAGCTCCTCTGCTAATGAGACAGTGGGAACAAATATAAGCAATTGCCTACTCGGATTTTTCCTTGTTCTCATCCATCGATAAAAGGCAGGTGGAAGTTTCCTTGATTGTAAGGAAGATTGCAATGTGTGGGCTAAACGAAAAGTAGGAACAGGAAGATCATGCCCATGATACCGCCTTGATACAAATACATAAGGTAATTTTTTTGCTTTCATTGCTCTTAATTGTTCTTTTCGTGGGGTTGCTGTTATATAAATCGTTGATCCAGTTGGTTTTACTGCTCTAGAAGTCACGTATGGCAACATCGGTTCCCCGTGGTATGGAAAAGCATCCACTTCATCAATAATCATCGTATCAAAGGATTGATAATAATGGATCAATTGATGGGTAGTTGAGATCGTTAATTGGGCAACATCATGAAGGTGTTTGCTTCCTGCATAAAGAGATTGAATTGAAATGGTTGGAAATACTTCTTGGAGCCGTGGAGTTAATTCTCTGACAACATCAGATCTTGGAGTTGCTAAGCATACTCTCTTTCCTTGTTTAATGGATTGTGCAATTGCTGGAAAAAGGATTTCTGTTTTTCCTGAACCACAAACACCATAAATCAATACATTTGTTCCATTTGTTACTGCTTCTAACGCCCGGTCTGCTGCTTGTTGTTGGTACCGTGTTAACGTCCCATCCCAGGTACAAATAGTTGTAGGGGGTGTATACATAAAACTAGGACCAATCCATCCATACAATGGGGAACATTGTAGAACCCTTCCCATTTGAATACACTTCCGACAATAGGCATGAGTAGATTGACACCTCCTACAATCTATTTGTCCAATGAGATGTTGTTGATTGTTTCCACACCTATTGCACGTTACTGTAAACAGAGTCATCGTCATAGATGGAATTCTTTGAACCCATCCTTGTTGGATAAGTTCTCCAATATTTACTTTTTCCAAGATAAAATCTTCTTCTAGAGATAGTTTTCCGATGAACGGAGTGAGAGTCTGGGGAATGAATGGTGGGATCATTAGCATCGTAATGGGGAAACTCCTTTTTTATTTATTTGAGTGAATTCTATAATACGTATGTTATACAACCTCACTACCACCTGTAGTTCCGTTCAGTCGTCCGCAACTACAGGTGGTATTTAAAAGGCCTGAGACAAAACCAAGTTGTAGACTTCATAAAACGAATGTTACGAATGGTAGCATAGGAAACATACGAAAGACTTCTACGGGGCAGCTTAGCAGGTACGACCATTAATTTTAATGTTAATTTTCGTATTTGATGCAACATCTAACCTTTTGTCTTGTCTCTTTTTATATAATAAAATTGTATTATTCCGTGTACCAACTTACGCCTAGTGATTTTTCTCCTAAATGTGTTCCGATAACAGGCCCGAAATAACTGATCATCGTTTCCACATCAGGATATTTCGCTATAAATGATTTTTCTAACTCTATCGCAGCAGGTTCATCGTTCGCATGAATAAAGACAACACGTTTTACATTTCCTTGAGCTGCCTGTTCTTCAAGCATGCCAATAATCCTATGAACTGCTTTTTTCTTCGTACGTATTTTTTCAAATGGCACAATGAAACCATCTTCAAAGTGTAGAATTGGTTTGATTTTTAATAAACTACCTATAATTGCCTGAGCATTACTGAGGCGTCCACCGTGCTGTAAATGATTTAAATCATCTACCATAAAATATGCTCGTACATATTTTTTCATTCTTTCTAAATGAGCGATAATTTCTTCTGGGGAGTCTCCAGCTTCTGCTCTTTCAGCAGCTTCTAGAACATAAAATCCCTGTGCCATTGCACTAATAGACGAATCAAATGGATACACATCAATAGATTCGACCATTTCTCCAGCACTTTTTACCGCTTGAAAAGTCCCACTTATCTTACTTGATAAATGAATGGTAACTACAGCATCATATTCTTCAGATAGCTTCTCTAATGTATCAACGACCTCACCAATCGCAGGTTGAGATGTTGTTGGAAGATTCTCTGCGTTACGAACTTTTTCATAAAATTCTTCGGTCGTAATATCCATATCTTCCCGGTAAGAATCCTCTCCAAATATAACGCTTAAAGGAACGGTATAAATGTTAAATTTTTGGCGAATATCTTTAGGAATATATGATGTCGTATCCGTCATAATTGCTACTTTCATTGTTTTCACTTCCTTTCCCCAAAAATATAATACAAAGTTTATGTTTCTATCATGTCTCTTCATATAGTACACGATTTAATCACAAAATGCATATTTAATTTAAGGTCGATTGAGTCAAGGATTTGTGGGAGCTTTTTTTAGCCCCTTTTTTTGTATAGTTTTATTTTACTTTTGGTAGCGTTTCCAAGATGCCGTCCCTTCAGCTTTTAACCAGTTTTTTCTCTTAAATTCCTCTCAATCCCTGTAAAGCTGCTGTGATAGGTTTTCCTACAGCCTGTTTGAGATAACCAACATTATTTCGTGTTGCTTCTGCTACACTATCTGTTAGCTTTTCTACAAAGTGCTTAGGTGGTTTTGTTTGTTCCCTTGTTAGCTCTATTTCTTGCGTTTGTTCAAGTATTCCCTGTAGCGTTTTAATCTCCAAGTTATCTTTAAGGGCAACAAAAATATCAATGAATTTATCAAGCCCTATCTCACACCAGCTACGCCCATGTTTAAGCCGTCTTGCGAAC
>DATGUV010000101.1:0-3109 GCA_035301025.1 Bacillota bacterium
GGACGGGAGAAGAGGGTGGATGTTTGGTCATATTCGATGATTTCTCCATTTAGGAAAAAGGCTGTTTTATCAGATATACGTGCTGCTTGCTGCATGTTGTGCGTAACAATGACAATGGCGTAGTCTTTTTTCAATGTTTGAATGAGTTGTTCAATTTGAAAAGTTGATTGTGGATCGAGTGCTGACGTTGGCTCATCCATTAAAATGACGTCTGGTTGCACAGCCAAACAGCGGGCAATGCATAATCGTTGTTGCTGACCGCCTGATAGGGCGTAGGCATTTTCATGAAGTCGGTCTTTCACTTCATCCCATAAATATGCTTGACGTAAACTTTGCTCAACGATTTCTTGTAATTTTTTCTTGTTACGAATACCATGAATTTTTGGCCCATAAGCGATGTTTTCAAAAATAGATTTTGGAAAAGGGTTGGGCTTTTGAAAAACCATACCTACTTGTGTCCGTAATTGCTCCACTGGAAAAGTGTTGGCATGAATATCTTTGTAGTTGTATAAAATTTCTCCTCGCGTGCGTACGCCTGGAACGAGTTCGACCATTCGATTTAATGTTTTTAAGAAACTTGATTTTCCGCAACCTGACGGACCAATAATGGCAGTGACTTCTTTTGTTTGAATGTGCATATTAATATTTTTCAATGCTTCGTTGGCACCGTACCAAAGGTGTAAGTTATTAACTTCATAGACATTGTGCTGTGTTTCCGGCAAATTGACTAGTGAAAGTGTTCGGTTTGGTGTTTCTTTTTGTAATGATATAGTGTTCATTCTCATACACTCCTACTGATTTGTTTTTTGAAATTTATTTCGAATGATGATGGCTGACGCGTTTAAAATGAGTAAAACGGCTAGTAACGTAATAATTGTAGCTGCAGCAAGATTGGCATATTCTGCTGTTAAGGACGAATCCAGTGTCCAGTAATAAATTTGCATCGGTAAAACGGTAAATGTGTCAAGAATTCCCTTCGGATACGATAAAATGAGAGCGGGAATTCCTAGAACGACAAGAGGAGCGGTTTCTCCAATAGCTCTTGATACAGCTAAAATTCCTCCAGTTAACATTCCCGGAAGTGATGCAGGTAAGAGGACGTTCCAAATGGTTTGCCATTTCGTCGCTCCAAGTGCGTAAGATCCTTCACTCATATGCGCAGGAATGGTTCGAATCGCTTCTTGACTGGATACGATAACGATTGGTAGAACAAGGAGGGATAAGGTTAAACCTCCAGCTAAAACAGAGCTTCCTAAATGCAAGAAACGAACGAAGACAGTTAAGCCTAAAATTCCGTATACGATGGAAGGAACACCTGCTAAATTAGCAATATTCGTTTGTAAAATTGATTTAAACGGACCATCTTTCATGTATAACTCTAGATAAATGGCTGTACAAATTCCGATAATCATCGTAATTGGCGCCACAATAGCCATTAACCAAAGGGTTCCGAGAATGGCTCCAAATATTCCTGCCTTATCTACTTGGGTAGAGAGTTTACTTGTTAAGAAATCAAAGGAAATCCAGCCTAATCCGTCATAAACAACTCGCGCGATTAACAAAAATAGAAAGATAAAACAAAAGATCGCTGCAAGGAAAAAGACTTGTTTGGCAATTTGATTCATTCGTCTGCGTCCTTTAATCCGGTTCAAAAGACGTGTTTGAGTTGCCTGTTTCATATTAATAATCCTCCCGAAATCGCTTGGCAATATATTTTGCACACATGTTCATGAGAAATGTAAATACAAAAAGTGTCATGGCGACTGCATATAAGCTATAGTAAATGGTCGACCCTGCAGCAGCATCTCCACTAGTGACTTCAACGATATAAGCCGTCATCGTTTGCATGGACTGAGTAATATCAAACGTCAGTTGTTTCGAGCTCCCACTAGCAATCGTTACAATCATTGTTTCCCCAATAGCCCGTGAGATTGCCAGAACTATGGAAGAAATAATTCCTGATAAGGAAGCTGGAAGAATGACCCGCCAAGTGACCTCTAGTTTAGTTGCTCCAAGAGCGAGTGCACCGTCACGCATGGATGTAGGAACTGCGTGCATCGCGTCTTCAGATAACGAAGCAATCATCGGAATGATCATGATACCCATGACAATTCCTGGACTTAATATATTTGTCGTTTCCAAACTTGGAATGACTTTTTGGAGAAGCGGTGTAACAAATGTAAAAGCAAAAAATCCGTACACAATTGTCGGAATACCAGCTAGGACTTCCAGCAGTGGCTTCATTGTTTTCCTTCTATTTTCTGAAGCATACTCACTTAAATAAATAGCTGTCATCAATCCTATAGGTACGGCAACAATCATGGCAATTACTGTTGACGTTAATGTTCCAACAACAAGTGGCACGATTCCAAATGCCGGCTCTTGACTTAGCGGTTTGAGTATTGTTCCTGTAAAGAAATCGAGAAACGGAACGTGTTTAAAAAAGGTTATCGTTTCTGTCAACAAAGTGATGATAATGAGTAAAGTCGTAAAGATGGAAAGTGCTGTAATACCTTTTAAGACGTAAGGAATACATTTTTCCAATACTTTTCGAGTTGTCATTTTTTGTTGTTGCTCTTCCATCCAACTGCGGATAGGAAGAGCGGTAGATTGGTGCTCTTTCGGTGTATCCCTCATAAATGCCGCCTCCTTTCTAGAAAACTATTGTTACTCATCACGTAATCCATCTAAAAATTCCACATAAGCGTTGATTTCTTCATCTGGTAGTGGTGCGAATCCTGTCTCACTAGCAAACTCGTTCATATTGTTTACAATGTAGTACGCAAAGTCTAGTACATGTGGTTCTTCTTTTGCGTGTGCAACATTTAAATACGTGAAAACTGGTCTTGTAAATGGTGCGTACTCTCCGTCTTCAGCAATCGTGTCAAGAGAAGGTTCCACTGATCCTTCACCAAAGTCCACATGCACGGCTTGGAGCTTATCTGTATTGCTGGCGTAATATCCATATCCGAAGAAAGCTATTCCATTAATATCGTCTGCAATTAAACTTACGAGAGTAGAGTATTCTTGTTGCAAATTCGTATTACTTGCTAAATCTTCTTCCTCTAGAATGTTTTCCCAAAAGAATTCATATGTTCCGTGGTTTTCA
>DATGUV010000102.1:0-8741 GCA_035301025.1 Bacillota bacterium
CAAATTTGTCGTATAATTAAGTCAAATATAGTCAAAGTCAATAGATGAAAATATAAGTAAGTAGTGATAACTATTATATGAGTAGAGGAGAAAAGGACATGAGTAACATTACAGATATTATTGAGCGGTATTTAAAACAGGTGTTACAATCTAAGAATCAAAATATGATTGAAATTAAGCGAAGTGAAATAGCAGATCAATTTCAATGTGTCCCCTCACAAATCAATTATGTGATAAACACTAGATTTACGGAAGAGAAAGGGTATATTATTGAAAGTAAACGTGGTGGTGGTGGATACATTCGTATTATTCGCATTGAACACCAAGAACAATCGGATTTATTAGATGCTATTATTAAATTAATCCAACCTACTGTTACTCAGCAAGCATCCGTTGATATTGTGGAGAGATTGTTGGAAAAAGAAGTTATTACTGAACGGGAAGCTAAGTTGATGGTTAGTGTTATTGATAGAAATATTATTTCAGTACCACTACCTATCCGAGATGAAGTCCGCTCACGGATGATGACGGCGATGCTAACGACACTGAAATATACGAGTAAATAGGAGGGAGATTCTATGCAATGTCAAGAATGTCATGAAAGACCGGCTTCATTACACTTTTCACAAACGATTAATGGAGAAAAAAGAGAAATTCATGTCTGTGAGAAGTGTGCAAAAGATAAGGGATATGTTACAAATCCTGGTGAGGATATGTACACGTTGCATCACTTATTGGCAGGATTATTTAACTTTGAACCAGATACTATGAAGCCAAGTACTCCCCATGATAATCTATCTTTGAAAAAAGGCCTCGAATGTCCGAATTGTTCTATGTCATTTAGCCAATTTAAAAAGATAGGTAAGTTTGGATGTGCAACATGTTATCAAACATTTTCATCTCACCTGGATCCCATATTTAGACGTGTGCATAGTGGTAACATGAAGCATAATGGAAAGATTCCAAAGCGAAAAGGAAGCCACTTGCACGTTCAAAAACAAATTGAATCATATAAAGAAGAGCTACAACAACTAATTGAGAAAGAAGAGTTTGAGGAAGCAGCTGTTGTAAGAGATAAAATTCGTGGGTTGCAGGCAAATGAAGAAGCAGGTGATGACTCATGAGTTTAAAAGATTTTATGAACAAATCGATTAGTCCATGGATGAGGGAAAAAGGTCCTCATAGTGATATTGTATTAAGTAGCCGTATTAGGCTTGCTCGAAACTTTTCAAATCAAACATTCCCGATGCTTGCCTCTGAAGAACAATTAGAAGGAATTAAAGATATAATTGTGGAGCATTACGGAGATCAAACGTTCAAGTCCTATGAAAATTTCTCATATGTCTCTATGAACGATTTATCTGCAGTAGAGAAAAGTGTTTTGATTGAAAAGCATTTAATTAGTCCACACTTAGTAAAAAGACAAAAACGTGGCTCAGGTGTGCTTATTTGTGATAATGAACAAGTTTCAATTATGGTAAACGAAGAAGATCATCTGCGCATTCAATTGTATTTTCCGGGATTTCAACTTCATGAGGCACTTAAGGAGGCAAATGCAATAGATGACTGGTTGGAAACCCATATTGATTATGCATTTGATGAAACAAAAGGATATTTAACTGCCTGCCCTACAAATGTTGGTACTGGGATGCGTGCTTCTGTTATGATGCATTTACCGGCTTTAACAATGACGAAAAAACTAAACAGAATGATTCCTGCAATTAATCAATTAGGTCTTGTTGTTAGAGGTATTTATGGAGAGGGTAGTAATTCGGTTGGAAACGTCTTTCAAATATCTAACCAAATTACACTAGGAAAGTCAGAAACAGATATTGTAGAAGATTTGATTAGTGTCGTTCATCAATTGGTGGAAGCAGAACGACATACACGAGTAGAATTAATCGATCATTCGAAAGTACAAATAGAAGACCGGACGTTCCGTTCATATGGGGTACTTGAGCATAGTCGTCTAATTGGCTCTCAAGAAGCAGCTACATGTATTTCAAATGTTCGCCTAGGGATTGATTTAGAAATCATAGAAGGTGTATCTGAGAATATACTGAATGAACTCATGGTACTGACACAACCTGGATGTTTGCAACATTATGCAAGTACAGCATTAAAGCCACATGAACGTGACCAGTTACGGGCAGATATCATTCGTGAACGATTGCAATTAGAGAAATAGATAGGAGGAAAAGATATATGATGTTTGGACGATTTACGGAGCGAGCGCAAAAGGTGTTAGCTTTATCACAAGAGGAAGCGATTCGTTTACAACATAATAATATAGGAACAGAACATATTTTACTTGGTCTTGTACGTGAAGGTGAAGGGATTGCAGCAAAGGCTCTTGAAGAACTTGGTTTAGAAATCGATCGTGTACAAGAGGAAGTAGAGAAGTTAATTGGTCGAGGAAAAGGTCCAACGAAAACCATTCATTATACGCCTAGAGCTAAAAAAGTTGTAGAGTTATCCCAAGATGAAGCACGAAAATTAAGTCATTCCTATGTAGGAACAGAGCATATTTTACTTGGACTTATTCGTGAAGGCGAAGGGGTCGCTGCTCGGGTTCTCAATAATTTAGGGATTAGTTTGACGAAAGCTCGTCAACAAGTGTTGCAACTACTTGGAAGCAATGACTCTCAATCAAATCGACAAAGTCGGAACCAATCAAGCTCAAATGCAAGCACACCGACACTTGATTCACTTGCAAAAGACTTAACGGCAAGTGCCCGTGAAGGAAAAGTTGATCCTGTTATTGGGCGAAACAAGGAAATTGAACGGGTCATTCAAGTGCTTAGTCGACGGACGAAAAACAACCCTGTGTTAATTGGTGAACCTGGAGTTGGTAAAACAGCTGTCGCTGAAGGACTTGCACAAAAAATTGTTAAAAACGAGATACCTGAAACACTGAGAGATAAACGTGTAATGACCCTTGATATGGGAACGGTTGTTGCAGGTACGAAATATCGCGGTGAATTTGAAGATCGTTTGAAAAAAGTAATGGATGAAATTCGCCAAGCAGATAATATTATTTTATTTATTGATGAGTTGCATACATTAATCGGTGCAGGTGGTGCGGAAGGTGCAATTGATGCATCGAATATTTTAAAACCATCTCTATCAAGAGGAGAGTTGCAATGTATTGGAGCGACGACTCTTGATGAATACCGTAAATATATTGAAAAAGATGCAGCACTTGAGCGTCGTTTCCAACCGATTCAAGTGGATGAACCAACCTTAGATGAAACGGTAGAAATTTTGAAAGGATTACGTGATCGCTATGAAGCACATCACCGTGTAACGATTCCAGATGACGCTATTGAAGCAGCTGTTCAGTTGTCTGAGCGCTATATTACAGATCGATTTTTACCAGATAAGGCCATTGATTTAATTGATGAAGCAGGTTCAAAGGTTCGCCTTCATTCATACACTGTTCCACCGAATTTAAAAGAATTGGAACAACAATTAGAAGATGCTCGTAAAGAAAAAGATGCTGCTGTACAAAGCCAAGAGTTTGAAAAAGCGGCTGCTCTTCGTGATACGGAACAACAATTACGTGAGAAGTTAGATACAACACGTGAAGAATGGAAGCAAAAACAAGGAAAAGAAAACTCTGAAGTTACTGTACAGGATATTGCGACAATTGTTTCTACGTGGACGGGAGTACCTGTTTCGAAATTAACGAAAACAGAAACAGAACGCCTCTTAAATATGGAAAAAATTTTACATGAACATATTATTGGGCAAAGTGAAGCTGTTACAGCTATATCAAGAGCTATTCGAAGAGCACGTGCTGGTCTGAAAGATCCGAAGCGACCAATTGGATCGTTTATCTTTTTAGGACCTACAGGTGTAGGAAAAACAGAATTGGCTCGTAAACTAGCTGAAGTGATGTTTGCAGATGAAGAAGCAATGATTCGGATTGATATGTCCGAATACATGGAGAAACATGCTACATCACGTTTAGTTGGATCACCTCCAGGATATGTTGGTCATGAAGATGGTGGACAATTAACAGAACAAGTCCGAAGAAAACCATATTCTGTGGTTTTACTAGATGAGGTGGAAAAAGCCCATCCAGAGGTATTTAATATTTTACTGCAAGTGCTTGAGGATGGACGTTTAACAGATTCTAAGGGACGTGTCGTTGATTTTCGAAATACAGTCCTAATTATGACGTCAAACGTTGGAGCAAGTGAGCTCAAGCAGAACAAATATGTTGGTTTTAATGTGAATGATGGAGAACAGGATTATGCAGATATGAAAACAAAGGTGTTGGATGAGTTGAAAAAAGCATTCCGACCAGAGTTTTTAAACCGTGTAGATGAAACGATTGTTTTCCACTCACTTGAGAAGAAACATATGAAAGATATTGTGAAGTTAATGATTGGAGAATTAAGTGAACGATTAAAAGATCAAGGGATGGAATTCTCTATTACAGATAAATCCATTGAAAAAATAGCGGAAGAAGGATTTGACCCTGAATACGGGGCACGTCCACTTCGCAGATCAATTCAAAAAAATATTGAAGACTTGTTGTCTGAAGCACTTCTGAAAAAGACAATTCAAAAAGGAGAAAAAGTTAAAATTGGTTTAAACAGTCAAGGAAATTTTATTGTACTGCCTTAATGTCTTCTGATGTTTGATTGAGAAGCTAGGAGAAGATACCTCCTAGCTTCTCGTTTATCTATAGCTCAAGACATGTCTTCTGTATAACAGATTTCATGAAATTGAAAGTTACTTGTAACTTAATAGATATGTTAACCGTCTATAATGCAAATAGGGGGAAGGATGAATTCGTATTGGCTAAGCGTAAAACAGTTTTTATGTGTCAGGAATGTGGGTATGAATCGCCTAGATGGATGGGGAAATGTCCAGGGTGTCAACAGTGGAACTCCATGGTTGAAGAAGTGATTCCATCAAAAGCAAGTATGCAAAGTGTTGGCGGGCAATTTGGCTCTGCCAGTCGTGGTCCAGAGAAGATTACTACGATATCATCTGAGAACCAACCCCGGATTACGACACAAATGACAGAATTTAACCGCGTGCTTGGTGGGGGAATTGTTCCAGGATCCCTCGTATTAATTGGGGGAGATCCAGGAATTGGTAAATCTACTCTTTTGCTACAAATTTCTGCTCAATTGGCAGAAAAACAAGTTTCTGTATTATATGTGTCTGGTGAGGAATCGACTCAGCAAACAAAGATTCGTGCAGACCGTTTGTCCATTCAAACGGATGAACTGTATGTATTATCTGAGACAAATCTATTTGAAATAAGTACCCATATTGAAAAGTTAAAACCGTCTTTTGTCGTTATTGACTCCATTCAAACGATGTTTAAAGAAGAGGTTACAAGCGCTCCGGGAAGTGTGACGCAAGTGAGGGAATGTACAAGCGAACTGATGAAAATTGCCAAAACGTCAGGCATTCCGATTTTCATTGTCGGTCACGTTACTAAGGAAGGTGCGATTGCAGGACCGCGTATGCTTGAGCATATGGTAGATGCAGTTTTATACTTTGAAGGGGAACGTCATCACACATATCGTATTTTACGTGGGGTGAAAAATAGATTCGGAAGTACAAATGAAATGGGTATTTTTGAAATGAAAGAACTAGGGTTACAAGAAGTACTAAATCCTTCAGAAATCTTTTTAGAAGAACGTTCTCATGGAACTGCAGGATCAACAGTTGTAGCCTCTATGGAGGGAACGCGTCCAGTCCTTGTAGAAATTCAAGCACTTATTTCACCGTCCAGTTTTGGCAACCCGCGCCGAATGGCCACAGGAATAGATGCTAATAGGGTTCCTTTACTAATGGCTGTCCTTGAAAAACGAGTAGGACTCATGCTGCAAAATCAAGATGCATATATCAAAGTTGCCGGTGGTGTGAAGTTGGACGAGCCTGCAATTGACTTAGCAATTGCGATTAGCATTGCATCTAGTTTCAGGGATCAATCAACAAATCCACAAGATATATATATTGGTGAAGTTGGTTTGACAGGAGAAATTCGCCGGGTATCCCGCATTGAACAACGGGTCCAAGAAGCGGCAAAATTAGGATTTAAACGTGTGATTTGTTCAGAAAATAATTTAGAAGGTTGGACTGTACCAAAGTCCATTAAAGTCATTGGAGTAAAAACAGTTCATGAGGCTTTAAAAATTGCTCTTGACGGCTAAATTAAAAACAATACCACATGCATTTCGAAGGTAGAACCGTTATACTAGACATGTAGTTTGATTGACTTTTATTATTTCCTGTGATAATATGCTCCCATTTTTATATGTGTCTTTCATACATGTGGATGGGTTTCATCATTTGCCAACCATCTGCATGATGTAGAGAAGTCATGTCAACGTTTAAGATATGTGTACTTATTTTATTATTATTAACGGATATTTATCACAGCTTTTGGCAATAATGTTTGTAGGAGGTGAAGTGGATGTTGAAAAAAGTCGTGCATTTATTTTTCATTATTCTTGGTGGTACAATTGGGTTCATTTATGGACCTGGCATCATGAAATGGTTGGATATATCTGGTACATCATGGCTCACATCCCCTTATGTAAGCTCTATCGTCGGAGCACTATTAATGTTTTTAATTACGTATTTTATTGTCGACTATATTTTGGACTTTTTACGTTGGGTTGAAGAGGGACTTATTAAAATACCAGTAGGAGATTTGTTTTTCGGTAGTTTAGGGTTAACGGTTGGACTTGTCATTGCTTATTTGATCAATATTCCGATTAAAGATATTCAAATCGGTGTTGTTTCACAAGTCATTCCGCTCTTTATTACGATTATTTTAGGGTATTTAGGGTTTCAAGTAGGATTTCGTCGGCGAGAGGAATTTGCGAATATTACACAACTAAATCGGAGAGAACGTGATAAGAAACGCGTTGTGGAAGAAGGATCTGTAGATTCAACGCCTAAAAAAGTGCATGCAAAAATTTTAGATACGAGCGTTATTATCGATGGGCGAATTGCGGATATTTGCCAAACGAATTTCCTTGAAGGACCTATTGTGATTCCACAGTTTGTCTTGCTGGAACTTCAACAAATAGCTGACTCATCAGATGCACTGAAACGAAATCGTGGTCGAAGAGGACTAGATGTTTTGAACCGTATTCAAAAGGAAATCCCGATTGAAGTTGAAATTTATGAAGGTGACTTTGAAGAGATTCATGAAGTAGATAGTAAACTTGTAAAGTTGGCTAAAGTGACTGATGGTACGGTTGTTACGAATGATTTTAACTTAAATAAAGTATGTGATTTTCAAGGTGTGTCAGTCTTAAATATTAATGATTTAGCAAATGCTGTGAAACCTGTAGTCCTGCCGGGAGAACAATTAGTTGTCCAAGTCATTAAAGATGGTAAGGAACAGAATCAAGGGGTTGCTTATTTAGATGACGGTACGATGATTGTTGTTGAAGAAGGCCATAGCTTTATCGGAGACACAATTGAAGTGTTAATTACGAGTGTTTTACAGACGTCTGCAGGTCGAATGATCTTTGCAAAACCAAAATCACTTGAAAAAGCACAATAAAAAAGGTATAACAGAAGATAGAGACGATCAAAAAGTGATAACATGAGTATGTTATCGCTTTTTGTTGCTATAATAGATCAGTGAGTGAATACGAGAATTAAATGTATGATAAAAAGCTTCTCACACATGCAGGAAGGGGAACGAACATGACAAACGAAGTACGCGTGCGCTATGCACCAAGCCCAACAGGAGACTTACATATTGGAAATGCACGTACAGCTCTATTTAACTATTTATATGCGCGGCATTTTGATGGGAAATTTATTATTCGAACAGAAGATACGGATACAAAACGAAATGTAGAAGGCGGGGAAGAAAGCCAACTTACATTTTTAAAATGGCTCGGTATTGAGTGGGATGAAGGACCAGATGTAGGAGGGGATTTCGGACCTTATCGTCAAACCGAACGTTTAGATAAATATAAGAAATATGTGGATGATTTACTGGAAAGAGATCTTGCTTATCCATGTTATATGACCGCTGAAGAGTTAGAAGCAGAGCGGGAAGAACAACGTGCAAGAGGGCAAGCGCCAAAGTATTCAGGCGCTCACAGTCAATTATCAGAAGAGGAAATTGCTGCCTTTGAAGCGGAAGGAAGAAAAGCAAGTATCCGCATTCGTGTACCAGAAAATAAAACATACACATTTAATGACATTGTCCGTGGTGATGTAACCTTTGAATCAAGCGATTTTGGTGATTGGGTGATTATGAAGCAAGATGGATTCCCAACATACAACTTTGCCGTTGCGATTGATGATCACTTTATGGGAATTAGTCACGTATTGCGTGGAGAAGAGCATATTTCAAACACACCAAGACAAATGATGGTTTATGATGCATTTGGTTGGGAAGGACCTCAATTTGGGCACATGACTCTTATTTTAAATGAAGAGCGTAAAAAACTAAGTAAACGCGATCAGCACATTCTACAATTTATTGAGCAATATCATAATTTAGGATATGTTCCTGAAGCACTGTTTAACTTTATTACGCTACTTGGATGGTCACCTGTCGGGGAAGAAGAAATTTTCACTAAGAAAGAATTTATTGAAATGTTTGATCCTGCACGTTTATCAACATCTGCAGCAGTATTTGATCCACAAAAATTAAAATGGATGAACGGGGAATATATTAAAGAACTTCCTGTTGAGCAAGTGATTGATTTAGCTTTACCACATCTTATCACCGCTGG
>DATGUV010000103.1:0-4307 GCA_035301025.1 Bacillota bacterium
TTGAAGAGCACGAGACTGAGGAAGCCGTGCTCGAAGGGAGGAGAGTTGAACAGCGATATTCAAAAGCTGAACAAGCGCTTGAGATTGTTAAATAGCAATATTCGAAAGCTAAACGAGCAATCGAAATTGTTAAACAGCGACGTTCCAAAGCTGAACAAGCGCTCGAGATTGTTGAACAGTGACGTTCCAAAGCTGAACAAGCGCTCGAGATTGTTGAACAGCTTACATCCAAGAAAATGATTGTATATTTTTATATTTAAAGAAAAATTCCTTCAATATTTTTTCCTACAATACGATACCTTTATCGGAATTTCATCTTTTACAAATAATCGTAAGCTACTCTTCACTGTCTTCTGAAGATAATGCTTTTTTGACATCTTTCCAATACTCAGGCTCATCGAACATTTTTTTAATAAATTCATTATGATTCCGATTCAATTTAAAACTTTGCCATAATGATAAATCGTCCGTAAACAGAACGAGCTCAAACGTATTGCCATCATGATCTTCAGCATACATCGCTTGATTTAATACAAAAGCAGTTGATCCACCTTTTGCTCCAAAATGTACAAAGCGTTCCTCATTTCCTGGAACATCCATCGGCCACTCTAATACATCTCGGATTGTATCCTGTACGTCTTTTGAAAATGCATCTTCTTGATTAATCATTTTCATTAATTTCTGATAGTCACCTGCCGTTGCACCCGGTAAACGATCCGACCACACTTTTTGTATCTTGAGTGATCCATTATAATCAATATCCGAAGTCTGTAGCTTCCCCGCTTCAATATCTCGATGAATTTCAAGTGCTTTCTTACGATACGCCTCATCTGAAAGATTTCTCAGTGTCGATACCATTTCCTTATCGTCCATGTCTTTATCCTGCATTTCTTCCGGAATTAAGATTGCCCCAACAATCGGATAAATCGGTTCATGGTGT
Organism: Bacillota bacterium; assembly: GCA_035301025.1. Classification (GTDB taxonomy): domain Bacteria; phylum Bacillota; class Bacilli; order Bacillales; family Amphibacillaceae; genus CALAMD01. Next base: position 941 of record DATGUV010000103.1, read on the forward strand.
TTAAGCCCTAGCTTTTCGATACGCTGATTGACTTCATCGATACCAAGCACTGATAATAGATAATCCGTATTCGCATTAGAGCTATATGTAATCATACCTTTCGCAATATCATGAAGTGCCACCTTTCCATCCTCAATGCGATCTTCTTCCTTCATTTCTTCTAACCAACCCGAATGCGCCCCACCATCTGTTCCTTTTAAATAAAAACGTCCTGGCTCATCTAAAGAAACTTTCTGTTGCGGATCTATTTTATCTTGCGCGACTTGTTCCGCATATTCAATCGCAATGATAATCTTCATTGTACTAGCTAAAGATCTACGCTCGTTTGCTTGATACGAAACAAGAGACGAGTCATTCTTTGCAAACATGAAGGAACTGCTTTCTGGATGCCTTTCTAAATGATTCAACACATACTCAGGATCCTCTTTAAACACAAAGTATGCACCGATTCCAACAAAGCCTATAACCACACCTAAAATAATCAAGTTGCGCCTCCTCGACCAATTCATATTCAGCAAAAAGATAGCTAAAATCATACCAATCATAGCAAATAACAACGGTATATGTAATAACGTGATAGCTAGGATCACCATAATAGCAATCACGATTGTAAGTATTGCTCTAACAATCGCCGGCCGTGTTCTCATCTTTTTATTCAATAACGGTAACCATGTAAAGAAAACAATACCTATAACACCAATCCACGCATACAAATTCATAAACGCACCTCCTACCTAAGCATATGTCATTCTTTGAACTTACTTTCAACAGCATACAGTACCATCTACATCGAACATACTTAGCTGCTACGAGTTCTACAGTTCATCCTAGCATATCTACAACATTTTAAAATACAATGAGTCATAAAAATGATAAGACGACTGCTATTCATGGAAACTATTTACTTTTCATACTCGTTATGGAATTATAAATGAAAGGAAGTGATTCTCTTATGAAAAAGTTCTTCAATGCTTCATTTGAACAAGTAGAACCTGCAATGAGTGATTCATTTATCGAAAATACAATCGACACAGCCGCTTCATTTAAAGGTCTAAAGCTTTTAGGATTCTTTGCATTTTTTGGTTTATTCGGAAACATATTTATTATTGCCGTGAGCTATTATGTCGAACATAATATAGGAGAAGCCGTAGTCAAATTAGACGAAAACAATGAATTTATCGGTTTCCTTTCCAGTGGATGGGCTTACCTTCCGCTTATCCTCTCATGTATATTGTCTATGGGCATTTTAATGGTATATCGTAATCGCAATCGACCCATGGGTACGTATTTATATCACTTAGCCTTTGGTCTATATGTCATGTTCTGCTTATTCTTTTTATTCAAAATATCTCAATTATTCGTTACGAGCTTTGTGTTAAGAGTCATCTATAATCTAGTATTTGTATTTACGTTTTTCTACGCTTTCCGAATAGCCTATCTGAAAGCAAAGGAACTTGCTTTTGGAACCGCCGAACATAGGCACTTTCTTGTCGAATGGGTGAGCCGTAACTTCAAAAAGTTCTCTTCCGTCTTATTAATAATCGTCGCCACTTATTATGCTTTCAAAGCGTCTTCCCCAGAGGTAGCGAATATGGAGCAACGTTTTATCGGGAATTTACTGTTTCTCTTCCCATTTGTCATCGCATTATGTAATTTTGTATATATTTATTGTTGTGGCGTCTTCCTTAGAGGCTATTATGTGAGTAAATATAGCGAAGCATTTCGAGAAAAACATGGCTATACAAAGGAAGACTGGTACGGACCGAAGTATAAACAATCTTGAAGCTCCTAATAAAATAAATTTTTAAATGGTACCTTGCATTACAAGACTTTTGATGTTAATCTATGAATTACATTGCAATACAAGGTATTGTTTAAGCATAACCCTTGTATTGCAAGTTACTAAGAGGAGTGATGGAAACGTGTCAACAACGCAGATGCTTAAAGGAATACTTGACGGCTGTCTACTAGCAATCATTAAAAATAAAGAAGTATATGGATACGAGTTAGCTGATAAACTTGAAACTTACGGATTTCACTCCTTTAGTGAAGGTACGATTTATCCATTATTACTACGCATGCAAAAGGAAGGTTTGGTAACTTCCACATTGAAAAAATCAACAGCAGGACCAAGAAGGAAATATTACTCTCTAACACCAAAAGGAAAGCAAGAATTAGACATATTTATTAAACGTTGGGATGATTTGCAAACTAATGTAAATAATGTTCTACATCATGAATCAGACACAACCACCAAAAAAGGAGATGAAACGATTGAAGAATGAAGTTAAACTTCCCGAGCAGAGTATAACATTTATAGAAAACTTACGGATTTATCTATTTTCTAACGGAAAAAACTCAGAGGAAATCGAAGAAATTATCGAGGAATTAGAAGATCATCTATCCGAAGCGGAAAAGAGAGGGAAACCGATTGAAAAAATTATCGGAAAGTCACCAAAAGAATATATGGAAATGATCTCTAACGAAATGGTCATTGACTATCGAACTTGGTTTAAATACGTCCTTCTAATCATCATTGGAACCTTTTCTATTATAATCATGAGTGATCTATCAGAGGGAGATCTTTCCTATTCCGTGTTGGAAATCGTTGGTGACATTGTGATCACTGCCATATTCATTTTTTCTGTACTAAAAGGGTTTAAGTATATCTCCACCATGAAGCAATCTTTATGGAAGCAGATGGCGATATTAATTCCGATAGTCATGTTGCCAGTCTTTTTATTTTTGGGTTTGATTTTCTTAAATAGAGCTGTCGATACTCCTATGATTCATTTTAGTAACATGGCAAGTATGATTATCGGGATCATGACATTACTTTTTATCATTGGTATGTCTCTATGGGCAAAAACGTGGATTCTAATTATTGTTGTTGCCTTCATAACTCTACCGAACTATTTATTAACACAAACCTCATTACAGTATGAAACTCAACTCATCTTAGAACCAATCATTATGTGTGGAGGTATTGGTATTTATCTTTGGATATCAACTATATTGGAGAAAAAGAAAGCATAAGAGTGAAATTTTATAGATAACGAATTCCGCTCCTTCATTTTAGATATGGTTGATCTTAGATATTGCTAGCATACGGCCAGAAATAACGAGCGCATAGAAAAAGAATGGATTCGGATATAGTACCATCCAAGTCCATTCTTTTTTAGTTTATCTAGGATTTTACCCCAACCTTTTAACGTAAAGGTAGTTTGATTTAATATGCAGATTTAAAGATATTTATAATATCTTCCTCTTTTCCTTGAATTGGGTTACTGAACGCATTTCCATCTTCAAGAGCAAGCTTAGCCATTTTCTCAAAATCTTCCTCTTTCACACCGAGCTCCCGTAAATT
>DATGUV010000104.1:0-14644 GCA_035301025.1 Bacillota bacterium
GATGTTGTCCAAGATATAGATAATTCCATTAAAGATGTGTATGTCACGACGAATCCAGAGTTTTCAAATTTGGCTCGTGATTATGCAGATGATGTAGATAAAGGGGAGCCGATTGAAGGGTTTTTTGATCAAATTGGAAACATGATTGAACGCGTTTTTCCACAAAACAAACGCTAATATAATCGTTGCCAAAGGATGATGCGTCTATATATGATTGTTTCATAACAACACATTGCTGAAATCACAACTTCAGCAATGTGTTGTTATATGCATATGCATCAATGAATTTCACCAAAAGGATTTTTATACTACGTTAATCCACCACATCGATCTAGGGATGACTGGAAACTACATGTTCAAAATCATTTGGAACGGAAATTGAATATGGTAACATATAACAAGAGGGAGGAATGTACAATGGAAGAAAAAGTGATTACATATATAGAAGAACATAGAGAACGATTAGTAGCAGATATGAAAAAGTTTTTATCCATCCCAAGCATTAGTACAGATCAAGTATATGAAAGTCATATGCAAGAAGCGGCTCAATTTGTGGAAGATTATTTAGCTGATATCGGTTTTACAACGGTCGAACAAATGGACACAGGGGGTCATCCTCTCGTTTATGCCTCTTATGATGAAGCAGGTGAAGATGCTCCAACAGTTCTTTTTTACGGACATTATGATGTACAGCCCGTAGATCCACTAGAACAATGGGAAACAAATCCATTTGATCCTACATTGAGAGAAGGTAGATTATTCGCTCGTGGTGCGAGTGATGATAAGGGGCAAGTTTTCATGCATTTAGCAGTGTTTGAAGCTTATATGAAAGTGACTGGCGGTCTTCCTGTCAATGTAAAAATTTGTATTGAAGGGGAAGAAGAAATCGGTAGTCCGAACCTATATCCATTATTAAAAGATCATGCAGATCGTTTTGACGCAGACTTAACCGTTATTTCTGACTCGGGTATGGTTGAAAATGATCAACCGACGATTTTATATGGAGTGAAAGGATTCACTGGATTAGAAATTCAAGTAAAAGGACCTAATCGTGATCTGCATTCAGGAATTTATGGTGGTTCTGTTCGTAACCCAATCCAAGCACTTACATATATATTATCCACCATGAAGAATATTGATGAAGTAGTTACGGTTGATGGATTTTATGATGGTGTGGAACCTTTAACAGATGAAGAACGGGCACAAATGAGAGAACTACCATCGGAAGATTTTCCTACAGCAACAGGGGTCAGTGAAACCGTTTCTGAAAAAGGATATTCTGCTGTGGAGCACACGATGGCTCGACCGACATTTGAAATCAACGGTATATATGGGGGATATCAAGGAGAAGGAACGAAAACAATTATTCCTTCAGAAGCAACAGCGAAAATTACTTGTCGCCTTGTACCAGGGCAAGATCCTGAAACCATTCAAGACCTACTTGAGAAACATATTTTAACAAACGCACCTGCAGGGGTAGATGTTCACGTGAAAAAAGAATCATTATCATCAAAAGCATACAAGGTAGAACCCGATCATCCATTTATTCAAAAAGCGGCTAAAAGCTATGAAAAAGGTTTCGGAAAAGAAACTGTGTTTATTCGGATGGGTGGATCCTTACCTATTGTTGAATGGCTCGATGATATTTATAAAAAACCAATTGTATTAATGGGCTTTGGTACACCAGATGATCGATTACATGCACCGAATGAAAGTTTTCCAATGAATAGTTTTGATAAAGGAATCGAAACCCTTATTTACTATTACGAAGAGTTAGCAAAAAACGAATAATCTTTTCATGTTGACCGGTGAGCTCCTGGATGTTGTTTTTTATAAAACGGGTGACAAGAAAATCATAAAAACTAGGTAAACGCCCTTACTCAACTTCTCTCTTGAGCATAACGTACAGTATGTTACGAACCAAGGAGGAAGAAAAATGGGCAGACAAGAACATGGATGTGGAGAAACAGGAAATTCAGGATTTTCATTAGTGGTAGTGTTGTTTATATTATTAATTATTATCGGTTCTGCGTATATTGGAAATAGAAATTCATGTGATTACGGATATTATTAATGCGTATGCAGTGGAGGCTCCACTGCATCGCTCTTTTTTTGGATATGCTATAATACGTATACGATTAAAGTGAAAGTATAGATTGAAAGGAAGATGTTTATTGATTACACGTAAGAGCTCTAGAGAAATTGAACAAATGCGATTGGCAGGAGAGATATTGGTTGAATGCCATAAAGAAATCTCTAAAATAATTCGACCAGGAATGACTACAATGGAGATCGATACGTTTGTGGAAGAGATTTTAGCAAAACATGGTGCAACCCCTGAACAAAAAGGATTTAATGATTATCCTTATGCAACTTGTGCATCTATTAATGATGAAATTTGCCATGGATTTCCTAGGAAAGAACCCCTTAAAGATGGGGATATCGTTACCATTGATATGGTTGTGAACTATAATGGCGGCTTGGCTGATTCTGCATGGTCCTATGCTGTTGGTAATATTGATGAAAAAGGACAGAGATTATTAGATGTTACGAAGAAATCACTATACTTAGGAATTGAACAAGCCCACGTTGGAAAACGGATTGGAGATATTGGTCACGCCATCCAAACATATGCTGAAGCAGAAGGGTTTTCAGTTGTGCGTGAATTTACAGGTCACGGAATTGGACCAACGATTCATGAACCACCTCATATCCCGCACTTTGGACTTCCAAATAAAGGAGTTCGTTTAAAAGAAGGAATGGTTATTACCATTGAGCCTATGTTGAATGAAGGACAGTGGCAAAGTAAGATGGATGACAACGGTTGGACTGCACGGACAATTGATGGTGGTAGATCAGCTCAATATGAGCATACGATTGCCATTACAAAAGAAGGTCCTGTTATTCTTACGGAGCAAGATGTATAACGTATAGAACTTAGAGAAAAAAGGGAGAAGCAACATGAGTGAACAGATTGATAAAACACACGTACGAAGTAAAAAAGAAATGGTACGACACGGTCTAGTTATTGGCTTACCAATCATTCTTGGATACTTGCCAGTCGCAATAACCTTTGGTGTTGTTTCTTCCCAAGCTGGATTAACCCTTGGTCAAATTGGGGCTATGAGTGTATTTGTCTATGCAGGAGCTAGTCAGTTTATGGGAGTGAATATGATTGCTGTAGGAGCAGGAGCGATAGAAGTTATTATTGCCACTTTCGTACTAAATTTCCGGCATTTTGTCATGAGCTTATCGTTTATGAACCAGTTACGAGAACACTCTCTCATTCGGCAACTGCCTCTTGCATTAACATTAACAGATGAAACATTTGCAGTAGCATCTATGCATACAGAGGATGGAAAGGAAAAAAATGGTATTTATTTTTATACGATACTTTTTTTGTCTGCTTATGCTGTATGGGTGCTCGGATCTTTACTAGGAGGTATACTAGGAGAAGTATTGCCTGAGAGATTAAGTGACAGTATGGGGATTGCACTATATGCGTTATTTATTGGCTTACTCATTCCATCCGTTAAACAGGAGCTACGTGTTGGGATGATTGCAATTGTAGCGATGCTCGTAAATCTTTTGTGTAGTCCATTTATGAGTACAGGTTGGTCCGTTGTAATGGGAACAATCGCTGGAGGGTTAAGTGGTATTTATTTTCTTAAGGAGGACGAGCATACATGATTTACTTAATAATTGCAGGAATGGCTATTGCTACAATTATTCCGCGCATCATTCCTGCAGCGATTATTCATAAAATGAATTTTCGTCCTTGGGTACATCGGGCATTGCAAGCAATTCCCTTTGCAGCACTCGGTGCACTGATTTTTCCAGGAATTTTATCTGTGTATGAAGACCAACCATTCTTTGGATTAATGGGAGGACTCGTAGCCATTGTCCTATCTTTTATCGGTCTACACTTAATATTTATTGTTGTAGGAGCTATTGCATCTGTATATATCATGTCCCTTACATTTTAGGGACATAATGATACAATGAAATGAAAGCGAAAACAAGATAGTCTAACACACTAGGAGGAAAGAACGTATGAAAGAATTAGAGAAAAAAATTGAGAAACATATTTCTGAAGCAGGTGGTACATGGGGAATCTACATAGAGAACCTCACGAAAAAAGAAACGTGGAGCCATTTACCTGATGAAGTGTTTCCTGCAGCAAGTATTATTAAAATACCAATTATGATGGCTGCATTTGAAGCACATCATCAAGGGAAGTTTTCTATGGAAGATACGTTACCACTACGTGCAGAAGAACTTGTAGGAGGAGCAGGTGTGTTTCAACATATGACTCCCGGGACACTCGTAACAGTGTATGATACGATTATGCTTATGATGATTCAAAGTGATAACACTGCTACAAATATGATCATTGATCTTGTTGGCAAGGAAAATATTCAGAAAACAATGACATCTATCGGATTAAAAGATAGTACGTTTTACAATAAGTTGATGACAGTACCTTGTGAACGTGAAGGTCCTAATGAAATTACAGCCCGAGACGTAAATACAATGTTAAAAACGATTGCAACTGGATCTTACACGTCTGTATATGCATGTGAACATATGATTGATATTATGAAGCGACAGCAAGATGACTCAAGGTTACCTGCTCGATTACCTCGCTCTAGCTCAGGTGTAATCGGCGCTTTAGATACATGGAACTTAGCCCATAAAACGGGAAGCATATCAGGTGTTGTACATGATGCAGGAATTTTATACGTACAAAATCAAGAAGTGCTTATTACTGTACTATCTAAAAATGTAGATGATTATTTTGGCCAGTCGACCATTGCAACTATTGGAAAAGATTTATTTGAGGCATTAACTTCTCAATAAAAAATTCACAAAAAAGGGGTTTTAAACATGAGTGGATACAAATCTTTGATTGTACCAGAAGTAACGGAAGCATATGAACGTTTTATCACAAACGAGAAGATTCAACAAGGCCTGACTTTTATTAAAAATGATCATGAAGCGACTGTAAACGAACAAAAAGAAATTACGGAAATACCTGCTCCACCATTTAAAGAACATGTGCGAGGAGAAGATTTCCAAAGAAGATTAGAAGAGTTGGGATTGGAAAATGTACAAACGGATACAGAAGGAAATGTCTTCGGAATAAGACCTGGAAAAGGAACAGGTCCAAAAGTATTTATAAGTGCCCATTTAGATACAGTGTTTCCAGAAGGAACAGATACGACTGTAAAAGAAAAAGACGGCATCTTACATGCTCCAGGAATTAGTGACGACACAAGAGGTATTGCAGAATTACTATCGATTATCAGAGCTTGTAATGAAATAAATGTACAAAATAGTGGAGATATTATTTTCGGAGGAACGGTTGGCGAAGAGGGTGCAGGGGATTTACGTGGGGTAAAAGCCTTCTTTAAAGAACAAACGGGGATTGACGGATTTCTATCCATTGATGGACCACTTCTTGAAAAAATCGTTTATTTAGGAACGGGTAGCTATCGTTATACCATAACTTATAAAGGACCTGGTGGACATAGTTTCGGTGCCTTTGGAACACCAAGTGCAACCCATGCATTAGGAAGAGCTGTTGCAAAAATTGCAGATTTAGAAACAACATCAGACCCTAAAACAACTTTTACTGTTGGTGAAATAAATGGTGGTACAACAGTAAACGCTATCGCTGAAGAAGCATCTATGAATGTAGATTTACGCTCAAATGATCAAGCTTCTTTAGATGAGTTACGAGAACGCTTTTTACACATCGTCAAAGAAGCAGCTGCGGAAGAAAATAATCGCTGGAACACGGACACCTTATCAGTCGATGTACACCAATTTGGGAACCGTCCACCAGCCTCTCAATCAAAAGAAGAACGAATGATTCAATGTGCATGGCAAGCCCTTGAGTCTATAGGAGTAACTCCTGAGTTAGCGCAGCCAAGTAGTACAGATGCTAACTTTCCAATGAGCTTAGGCATTCCTTCCCTCGCTTTAAGCAGAGGAGGTAGTGCAGGAGGGACTCATACTCTAAAGGAATGGTACGATCCAACAGATGCGTATATTGGGGTTCAGAAAAACTTTTTAACATTAATTGGTCTTGTTGGAGTAGAGGGAATTGCCAAGCCACTTTTACAAACAATAGATCAATAAACCGGAAGATAACGGTAACACGAGTCAAAAAGTGAAGTTCATTCTGTTTGGACGAAAAATTTGATACAATACAAATGAGCATGAAGAATGACATAAGGAGGAATTACATATGGATTATCGTATTGAGAAAGATACATTAGGAGAAGTAAGAGTTCCAGCAGACAAGTGTTGGGGAGCACAAACACAAAGAAGTAAGCAAAACTTCCCTATTGGAAATGAAAAAATGCCGAAAGAAATCATTCAAGCATTCGCAATTTTAAAGAAAAGTACAGCAAAAGCAAATAACCAACTTGGTTTATTAAGCGAGAAAAAAACAGAAGCGATTGCACATGCAGCTGATGAGATTTTAGCAGGAAACTATGATGAACATTTCCCACTTGTTGTATGGCAAACAGGTAGTGGTACACAGTCAAACATGAACGTCAACGAAGTGATTGCACATGTTGGAAATGACTGGTTAGAAGAACAAAGATCAGATGAACGTCTACATCCAAATGATGATGTAAATAAATCACAAAGTTCCAATGACACATATCCAACAGCAATGCACATTGCATTCGTACTGAAGCTACATGATGTTGTATTACCAGCTGTTCGCACATTAAAGAACAGTGTAAAAGAAAAAATGGATGCTTTTTTAGATATTGTAAAAATTGGACGTACTCATTTACAAGATGCGACTCCACTTACATTAGGACAAGAAATTAGTGGATGGCATCGTATGTTAGAACGGAGCGAACAACTAGTAGAAGAAAGCATGCATCATCTAAAAGATCTTGCCATTGGTGGAACTGCTGTTGGGACAGGCTTAAATGCGCACCCAGACTACTCTGAAATTGTTTGTAAAGTAGTTGAAGAGGAGACAGGTCGTGCATTTGCATCTGCACCGAACAAATTCCATTCATTAACAAGTTATGATGAAGCAGTATATGCTCATGGTGCCCTAAAAGCGCTTGCTGCTGACTTAATGAAGATTGCTAATGATGTACGCTGGTTAGCAAGTGGTCCACGAAGCGGTTTAGGAGAAATTATTATTCCAACAAACGAACCTGGAAGTTCGATTATGCCTGGAAAAGTAAACCCTACACAAAGTGAAGCATTAACAATGGTTGTTACACAAGTTATGGGGAATGACGCTACAATTGGTTTTGCTGCCAGCCAAGGAAACTTTGAGCTAAACGTATTTAAACCAGTGATTGCTTATAATTTCTTACAATCCAGTCAATTACTAGCTGATAGTATGCTTTCATTTGATGAAAGATGTGTGCGTGGTATTGAGCCAAACTATGAGCAAATTGAAACATTTTTAAATGATTCACTCATGCTCGTAACTGCATTAAACCCTCATATTGGGTATGAAAATGCTGCGAAAATTGCTAAAACTGCCTATGAAAATGATGCAACATTGAAGGAAACAGCTGTAGAATTAGGGTTATTAACAGCTGAGCAATTCGATGAATATGTGAATCCGAAAGAAATGACACATCCTAAAGCATAAAAATCGCATCTTGCCTGCATTGAGTGTTAATGGATTCATGCAGGCAAATACATAAAAATATTCAATTTGTTGAAACGGTATACACGTAAGATTTGTTTTGTTATAGTTAACAATGATAGTTATAAAGGAGGAATATCCATGACAAATGTACATGATCACGCATATGACTTAGAAAAGGCACTACGTGAAAGCAACGAATTTAAAGCACTTAAAGAAGCGTATGAAAGTGTGATGAACGATCCTTCATCCAAAGAAATGTTTGAGAATTTCAGAGATACACAAATTGAAATTCAAGAAAAACAAATGCAAGGACAAGAAATTACACAAGAAGAAGTTGAAAAAGCACAGCAAGTAGTTGAGCTTGTTCAGCAACATCCAGATATCTCGGCTCTTATGGAAAAAGAACAACAATTAAATGTTGTCATTAACGATATTAGCCAAATTATTACGAAACCACTTGAAGAACTTTATGGACAACAAGACGCTGAATAACAGAAACAACTCGCAGCCACTAGGTTGCGAGCTTTGTTTTCATAAAAGACTAAAGGGGAGAGAGAAGATATGAATTTAGTTATCGTTGAACGAAAAGATGGAGTATCCTATATTCACTTAAATCGTCCCAAAAGTTATAATGCATTAAATGTGGACATGTTGAAAGAACTATATGATGCAGTGAAGCAAGTGGCAGAAAATGATGATTCTTTTGTTGTTTTAACCGGAAATGGAAACGCTTTCTGTGCAGGTGGAGACATGCAAATGTTAAAGCAGTTCTCAGAAAAAGAAGTATATGATGACATCATGAACACAATTAAACATATTAGTCATACATTATATATGATGCCAAAGATTGTTATCTCATCTGTAAAGGGAGCTGCAGCTGGATTAGGCTTAAGTCTAGCGTTAACAGCGGATTATACAGTAGCTCATGAGGAAGCTAAATTTGGAGTTTTATTCATTGGAGTAGGACTTGCTCCAGATGGAGGAGGGCATTTCTTCTTGCAAGAAAGACTCGGAACCCACGCAGCAAAACAGTTCACCTGGAGTGGTATGCAAGTTAAAGGGGAAGAAGCGGTGAAGAAGGGACTTGTTGACATTCTTACTACTGGAGATGTATTAGAAGAAACAGAAACATTAATCCATACATTAAAACATCAACCCATTCAAGCAATCATCGCATCAAAAATGATGTATCACGAGGAAAAAGAAGATCTCCTACTACACTTTTTACAAGAGGAAACGAACACACAGTGGCAACTTCGCCAGACAGAAGACCATGAAGAAGGAGTACATGCGTTTATTGAAAAACGTAAACCTGAATTTACAGGGAAGTAACAATGAAGGGCATAGATGTTTATAGTCATCTATGTCCTTCATTATATGTTATTCTTGGAATGAATTTCATAATCTGTATATACAGCAAAGCCCACCTCACCTATAGTTCCGTTGATACGTTCGAAACTTTAGGCTCTGTGGACTTTGCATTTTTGGTAATTATGTAATTCATTATCGATGAAATAATAACAATTTTGCTTCAGGGGATACGCAGCGATGTGTGTGTTCGCTATACTCTTTTGCTTCGAGTATTTGTTTTCCAGCGGTTTTTGCTTCTTCATCACTACCTGCTTCGAATGTTTCGTCTAATAGTTTATTCCCATCTTTTTCAAATACAGTTAACGTATATGTACGCACATAAATTCCCTCCACTAATTATAAATGAAAGCCCTATCATTAGTATGCCATGAATAGAATGAAAAGGAAACAAACATGATTATGCTTTTTTAAATGAAGCGAACGTGCATTCTGTTTTTGTTTTTGGTACTATAGAGATTAAGAAGATTGAGGTGAAACGTATGAACAAACGAATTTCTTTTATTCATGCAGCTGATATACATATGGATAGTCCTTTTAAAGGATTGACTCACATTCCAGAAGAAATTATAGAAGATGTACAAGCAAGCACATTTACAGCATTTGATCAACTTGTTCGTACAGCAATTGCGAAACAAGTTGATTTCGTACTGCTTGTTGGAGATGTTTTTGATCATGCATTACATAGTTTAAAGGCACAGGTACATGTGCGAAATGCATGTGAGACTTTGCAAAAACATGGCATTGACGTGTTTATGAGTTTTGGTAACCATGATTATTTAAAAGGAGCCCCTTTTCAGTTAACATATCCAGATAATGTTTATATCTTTCAATCTGAGGAGGTTACGTATTTTCCTTTTATAAAACAAGGAGAAACCTATGCTCATATTTATGGATTTAGCTATGAAAATCAAGCGGTCACTACAAATAAAGCTTTGGAATATGAAAAAGTAGCCGCTGAGGTCCCTTTTCATATCGCAATGTTACATGGCAATGCGAATCAACAAACTGATCATGAACCATATGCTCCTTTTAACATCGGAGATTTATTACGCAAACCTTTTGATTATTGGGCACTAGGACATGTACATACCCAGTCTATTCTTCATGAAAATCCTTGGATTGTATATCCGGGAAATATTCAAGGAAGACATCGACGGGAGACTGGTGCAAAAGGTTGCTATTATGTAGAGATGCAAGGGAAAGAAACGTCTCTGGAATTTATTCCTCTTCATTCGATAGCATTTGAAAACATAGAAATAGATGCACAAGATATAGAAACCATTGAGGAATTTGAAATAGAAATTAAAAAACAGATGGAACAATTAACAGATGTGCAAACGCCAATCATGGTACATATAACATGTGAGCATGTGCATGCTTCATTTATGGATCTTTATGAACAAGGGTATGTGCAAGAATGCATCGATATTCTTAATCATACATATGCCCATATGCCAGTTTGGAAGTATATGTATAAGTTGCGGATTGAATCGCATCATTCCCTAGAGTCAGATGTACATATAGAAGATCACTTTTTTACAGAGCTAACAACTGCTTGGGATGATCTTCCTGTAGAATCCATGCTTGAGCCATTATTCAATCATCCACAAGCACGTAAATTTTTACACCCACTAACAAAGGAAGAACAAGGAACTATTACAAAGCGTGCGCGAGAGGAACTAACTCGTGCATTGATGAAGAAATGAGGGAAGACGCATGCGATTCTTACACGCTCACATATATGGTTTTGGAAAATGGTTGAATAAAAAAATAGAGCTACATGAGCATGGAATCACTTGTATCGTTGGCGAAAATGAATCTGGGAAATCCACCTTCCAAACATTTATTTCATTCGTGTTATTTGGCTTACCTCCAAAAGAAAGAGAATTTTATCGTCCAAAAACAAGTGGGACTTTAGGAGGGGAACTATTTGTAAGATTAGAAACTGGAGAAACTGCAACGATTCAGCGCATAGACGGACAACAAAATGGTGCTGCTATGTGTACTTTGTCCTCAGGGGAAGAAAAAGATGAACAATGGCTGAAGCAACAACTTCAGGGTATGACTGCAGAGCTGTTTGCGTCAACTTTTCAATTTACAACAAAAGATTTGTATACATTTGAACACGTTCAATTAGATGAGTTAAGTGAAGTATTGCTAAATACGAGTGTTGCTGGAGCTACCTTAGTACATCAGGTAGAAAAAAAGCTCGCTAAACATATGGATGAGTTATTTAAGCCTCGTGCATCCGTTTTAGTAATTAATAAACAACTTTCCCTTATGGAAAGTTTACAAAAACAGCTACAAGAACATGCACACATGACTGAAGAATACCAAGAGCTTACCGAAAAAATTGCTGCATGTAAAAAAGATCTACAATCCGTCCAAAAGCAATTAGCCACTGCCAAAAAGAACACCATTTCATGGGAGCAGGTGGAAACAGCTTTACCATTTATACAACAGTATGAACGGGCAGAGGAAGACTACAATGCATTTCAACCAATTTTTCTGACTGTAGAAGATATTGAAATGTTAGAAACATATGAACAAGAGAAAAAGGAAGCTGTATCCCACGCTTCTTTCATTCAACAAAACATTGACCGGTATACGGATGAATTGAACACATGCACTATTGAGCCAGCAGAAATTATTACAGAAGGCAAAGTGTTTTTACAAGAAAAAGATAAATGGGCTTACTATGAACGAGTGATTGATGAGTTAGACCGAGAAAAAGAACAATTGCACAACCACGTTCAAACAAAAATGTCACCTTATATACAGGCAGTATCAGTAGATGATCTTAGAATGATTGAACTTCCGCCTTTTATTGATAAAAAGTGGAGAACAATGGCTCGTGAAGCTGAAAGCCTTGAAGTATCGAGGCAGCGAGCGACAGAAATCCTAAAAGAGGCATCGAAGAACATTCAATCAACTGAAGAACAGTTATCGAATGCGCACAACTCGATGTTAACGGAAGAAGAATACCGCAAATTAAAAGACGTTTTGTATGCTGACGATCAAGTGAAATATCGTTATATGCAAAAGCAGTCGATGATTGATCAAGAGCAACAACATAAAAAAAATACACATGCACATTATAAACAAGGAAAAAAGGTGTTTGCAGGTTTAAGTGGATTAGCTATTGTTTTTGTTATAATTGCATGGTTTTCAAATATTCCTTGGTTTTATCATGGTGCGATTTTAAGCGCAGTTGTTGGGTGGATGCAATGGTATTTTAAACGAAAAGATTATATGAATTATGAGCAAAAAGTAAACCCACCATCAGAAACAAGTGATGAAGTATTAGACGAAACAGAACGGGCGCATTTGCAAGAAAAAATAGATCAACACAATCGATCTATGGAAGGCATTGATTTTTTAAACGAACGAAGAGAGGAATTCCAACAATTATACACCCAGCGAGAAAGTGAATTACAGCACGTGTTACAAGCTGAAGAAAAGGTGAATAAACAAATAGAGGAAGAATTGTTTACATATCCATTTTTAGATAAAATTGAACTTCCTTATTGGGAAGAAATTGGTCTTGTGTTACGGGATGTTCAATCCCTGCGTTTGCAGGAAGAAGACATAAGTGAGCAATTGCTCAACATGAAACATGCACGCAATGATTTGGAGCAAAAAATCCGCGCATATGCTCAAAATCTTGACGAGAATCATGCTCACGAATCTATACCAATGTTGCTGGCTCACATAGATGAATACATTCACGACGATGTAAAAAACAGAGAACGCATGGAAAATCTATCCCACGAACAGCAAGAAGCTCTAGAGCGTCATAAACAACAATCTAAAAAGATTGACCATATTTCAAATGAAATAAACGCTATATTTCAACGTGCAGAAGTTCAGACCAGAGAAGAATTTCAACGAAAATATGAAACATATATTGATCAACAAGAGAACGTACATCAAATGAATCAAGCAAAAGAACAATTGATAGCGATCTTTACACCTACTACCTGGAATGCTTATGTACATCAAGACATCGATGCCCACACTGTACAGTATGAACAATCATCATGGAGTCAAAAAGTTTCTTCTTATGAAAAGGAATTAGAGGACATTCGCTCATCATTAGCTACATCACAGGCAGCAATGAATCATTTGGAGAGAAAAGATTCACGGTCTTACTCTGAACAGATGCACACGTTTGAGCGGGAGCAGGAAGTTCTACAACAATTAGCAAAGGATTGGGCAACATATCAAGTAGCATATTCAACCTTACAACAAACGAAGCAAACGTTTATGAGAAAACATGTACAATCTTTATTTGAAAAAGCTACAGAGCATTTCTCATACATTACGAATAAACGATATAAAACAATCCATACAGATTTACATAAAGGAGAAATGACAGTCATAGATGACACAAATATTCCTTTTTCACCTATCGAACTATCTAAAGGAACTAGAGATCAATTATACATTGCTATTCGTTTAGCCATGGGGCAACACACCCAAGAAAAAATGCCTTTTCCGTTTATATTTGATGATTCATTTGTTCATTTTGATGCAAATCGTACAGAACGAATGATCCAGTTGATGTTACGTGTTTCCATGGAACAACAAGTCATTGTTTTTACATGTAAAAATGAAATTGAAGAAATCATCCAGCTTCATACGAAGGATAATGAAGTTTCATGGGTTCGCATTCAGTAATCATCCATGGTAAACTGAGAACATATATAAAGAATCTTTCTATCATAGGATAAATATTGATCATATACTCGAACGAATGGTAAGGAGGAGTCTAGATGAGTGAAGAACATAAAGGAATCCGTTTACACCAGGTAGGAGAGTCATTTGAAGGCTTTTTATTAATTCATCAAGCTACAAAAGGTGTTGCTAGTAATGGAAAACCATTTCTAACCCTAATGCTTCGCGACGTTTCAGGAGAGATTGAATCAAAATTATGGGATGCTTCAAAGGAAGACGCAGAAACATTTATTGAAGAGACGATCGTATACGTACAAGGTGAAATCACACAATTTCGAGGACGTAATCAATTGCGAATAGCTACCATCCGATTATCTCAACCAACAGACGGATTGCATGTAACAGACTTCTTGGAAAAGTCGCCAGTCGAAAAAGAAGTACTAAAAGAACAATTACTAGAATCAATCTTTGAAATTAAAAATCCATCATTGCAACGAATTGTGCGGGCATTCATCAAAAAATACGATGAGGATTTAACCGTATATCCTGCAGCAACTAAAAACCATCATGAATATACGTCAGGGTTGCTTCATCATGTAGTTAGTATGCTCGCTTTGGGAAAACAATTATGTGTATTATACCCTCAATTAAATAAAGACCTTTTATATGCGGGAATTATTTTACACGACTTAGGTAAAATTAAAGAACTCTCTGGAGTAGTATCTACTTCTTATACATTGGAAGGAAAGCTCATTGGGCACATTCCGATGATGGTTGAGGAAATCGGGCACATTGCCCAGGAGCTAAAAATTGAAGGCGAAGAAGTTATTGTACTTCAGCATATGGTATTAAGTCATCATGGTAAAGCTGAATGGGGAAGCCCTAAACCACCACTTGTTCAAGAAGCGGAAATTTTACATTTTATCGATCTCATAGATGCAAAAATGAACATGC
>DATGUV010000105.1:0-9878 GCA_035301025.1 Bacillota bacterium
TGGTCGTTCCACCGTTCCCCTTTCATCTTCAAAACGTGTAAAGCGGTCACGATGGACGCTCCATCGTTCCCATCTCATCTTCAAAACGTGTAAAGCGGTCACGATGGACGTTCCACCGTTCCCGTTTCATCTTCAAAACGTGTAAAGCGGTCACGATGGCCGTTCCATCGTTCCCGTTTCATCTTCAAAACGGGTAAAGCGGTCACGATGGTAATCGTCTAGCTCTTTCCATGCTCGTATTCTAGTAAAGTTCCTAAAGAAACTATTGCAAGAGTCCAACACATGCATAAAATATCTGAAAAGTATCGCAAAAACTATTAAACAAACCCTTGAAAAATAAAAAAAGGATATTTTTCATTTTATTCAAAAACAAACATGAAGTTTGTTATAATATAAAAGATGAATGAAGAACGGGGGATGAGATGTGCACATTCCAATGGACGAGTGGGAGCATCTATTTAAATTAGATCCTGCAAAACAATTAACGAATGAACAATTAAAAGACCTTTGTCATTCAGGAACAGATGGGATTATTATTGGAGGTACAGATGACGTTACATTAGACAATGTAGTTGATTTGTTCGCTCGCGTTACTGAATATGATATTCCATGTGGGTTAGAAGTTTCCGCAAAAGATGCAATCGCACCAGGGTTTGATTTTTATTTAATTCCCATGGTCTTAAATAGTACAGAGAAAAAATGGATGATGGATATTCAGCACGACGCGATTAAACATTATCGCAATTTTTTAGAACTGGAAACAATTATTACTGAAGGATATTGTATTTTAAATGAAGAAGCAAAAGCATATAAGAAAGCAGCTTGCTCTCTTCCAACAAAGGAAGATGTACTTGCTTATGCATATATGACAGAACATATGCTAAGAATGCCAGTTTTTTATGTAGAGTATAGTGGTACATATGGAGACGTTTCTTTGGTGGAAGAAGTGAAGCAAGAGTTGCACGACACCCTTCTATTTTATGGTGGGGGTATTGAAACGCTGGAACAGGCTGAAGAAATGAAACAACATGCAGATGTTATTATTGTTGGAAATAGTATTTATACGAATTTTGATGAAGCTCTCCAAACCGTGGAAGCTAAGCATATTACATGATTGAATAAGAAGTAGGCGGTGGATGAAATGACAGATCATATAGATGCCCTTTTACATGGGTTAAATAAAGAACAACAGCAAGCAGTACAACATACAGAAGGACCATTACTTATTATGGCCGGTGCAGGAAGTGGGAAGACACGTGTACTGACTCACCGGATTGGATACTTAATATATGAAAAAGATGTTGCGCCTCACAATATTTTGGCGATCACTTTTACAAATAAAGCTGCGCGGGAAATGAAACAACGGGTACACGATCTCGTTGGACCTGGTAGTGAAAGTATGTGGGTTTCTACCTTTCACTCCATGTGCGTACGAATATTACGAAGAGACATTGACCGGATTGGATATGATCGAAACTTTACTATTTTAGATACATCAGATCAATTAACAGTCATTCGCCAAGTACTTAAAAATTTAAATATCGATCCGAAACAATTTGACCCACGCGCAATGCTTGGTGCTATTAGTAATGCTAAAAATGAATTGATTACACCTGAAGCATATCGAAAGAATCAAAAAACATATTATGAAAAACAAATTAGTGAAGTGTATGAAGCTTATCAAAAAATGTTACGGAAAAATCAGTCACTAGATTTTGACGATTTAATTATGAAAACAACTCATTTATTTGACCGGGTCCCAGAAGTTCTTGCATATTACCAACGTCGCTTCCAATATATCCATGTAGATGAATATCAAGATACAAATAACGCACAATATCATTTAGTACAGCAATTGGCAGCAAAATTTCAAAATTTGTGTGTAGTGGGTGACTCAGATCAATCCATTTATGCATGGCGTGGTGCGAATATCGAAAATATTTTATCCTTTGAAGAAGATTACCCGAACGCACGAGTTATTTTACTAGAACAAAATTATCGTTCCACAAAACACATTTTAGAAGCGGCCAATCACGTCATTGAAAACAATAAAGGTAGAAAAGCAAAAAACCTTTGGACTGAAAATGATGAAGGAAATAAAATTATTTGCTATGAAGGAAGCACTGAACGGGATGAAGCAATGTTTATTATTGAAGAAATTAAGTCCCACTTAGATGCTGGAACTTACCAACCAGATGATATTGCTATATTATACCGTACAAACGCTCAATCCAGAGCCATTGAAGATACGTTATTAAAGTCTAATATTGCGTATCAAATGATTGGTGGTATGAAATTCTACGAACGAAAAGAGATTAAGGATTTAACAGCCTATTTGCGCTTGATTGCCAATCCTGAGGATGATATTAGTTTTGAGCGAGCTGTGAATGAACCTAAAAGAGGCATTGGTGCAACAACAATCGAGCGCCTGAGAGCATATGCTACAGAACATGATATTTCATTGTTTGAAACAATTAAAGAAGTAGATTTCACTGGGGTCACTCCCCGTGCTGCCCAAGCACTGGCAAATTTTGAAGAGCTCATTCAATCCTTTAGCCAGCAACAAGAATTTTTAACGGCTACGGACATGGTTGAACAAGTAATTGAGCGAACAGGCTATGAAGAAGCATTAAAGAAAGAGAAATCCATCGAAGCTCAAAGTAGAATTGAAAACTTAGAAGAGTTTATAACCGTTACACGAGAATTTGAAAAAATAAGTGAAGATAAAACATTACTTGCATTTTTAACAGATTTAGCGTTAATTGCCGATATTGACGCAGTTGATGAAGAAGATCCTGACCAGCAACAAAAAATTACATTAATGACTTTACATTCCGCGAAAGGGTTGGAGTTTCCAGTTGTATTCCTCATTGGAATGGAAGAAGGGTTATTTCCTCATAGTCGGTCAATGGATCATGAAGATGATATGGAAGAAGAACGCCGATTGGCATACGTCGGAATAACTCGAGCTGAAAAACAACTATACATGACCCATGCACAAATGCGAATGATTTTTGGTCGAACGCAATTTAATCCAGTGAGTCGATTTTTAAATGAATTACCTGTTCATACAATGGAACAAAAAGAGCCAGATAAGATCGGTAGACCATTTAGTCGTCCAATCAATCGCGGGATGGAGCGAAATGATGTGGAGATTCCTAAAAAGCGTTCTGCAAGAATTACAAAACAACATGCAGGAACAGGAGCCGAGACAAAAGAATGGACCGTTGGTGATAAGGCATCTCACGCAAAATGGGGTGTTGGAACTGTTGTACGTACGCAAGGTGAAGGTGAAGATATGGAATTAGACGTAGCATTTCCTGCACCAACTGGAATTAAACGATTACTAGCAAAATTTGCCCCATTAACGAAACAGTAAGGGAGTGTTTGGATTGAATAAACAAGAAGCGAAAGAAAAAATTAATTACTTAGTTGAACAATTACGTAAACTAGGTCATGCCTATTATGTATTAGACGATCCTCTTGTACCAGATACAACGTATGATCATTACTTAAATGAACTACGAGCACTAGAAGAACAGTATCCAGAGTTTATTTCTTCCTATTCACCGACACAAAGGGTTGGGGCTGAACCTCTTGAGGGATTTCATAAAGTGCAACACGCTGTACCAATGCTTAGTTTAAGCAACGTGTTTAATGAAGAAGATATTCGAAATTTTCATCGCCGGGTAACAGACGTTATTGGACCTGAAGTGACATATGTTTGTGAGCTTAAAATTGATGGATTAGCCATATCTTTAACCTATGAAGACGGAGAGTTTGTACAAGGAGCCACTCGAGGAGACGGAACGACAGGTGAAGATATTACATCAAATTTACGAACGATTCATAGCCTTCCATTAAAAATTGATACTCAAGGCACCCTTGAAGTACGTGGAGAAGCATTTATGCCCCGTTCTTCTTTCCTTGCTTTAAATGAAGGACGGGAAAAAGAGGGACAATCGTTGTTTGCGAATCCACGAAATGCAGCAGCAGGCTCATTAAGACAACTAGATCCTAAAGTTGCAGCTCGAAGAAATTTAGATGTGTTTTTATTTGGCTATGGAGAGTGGGAACAAGAAGAACTTCCAACCCACGGGGAGCGACTCGATTATTTAGCTTCTCTCGGTTTTAAAATTAATCCAACGTGGAAACGTTGTTCAACCGTCGAAGAGATCATTGATTTTATTGAAGAATGGACAGAACATCGAGGAGACTTATCTTATGACATTGATGGGATTGTGATAAAGGTAGACACTATTGAAAACCAAGAAAGACTAGGTTTTCGAGCAAACAATCCACGATTCGCTACTGCTTATAAATTTCCAGCAGAAGAAGCTGTTACAACATTAACAGACATTGAATTAAGTGTAGGTAGAACAGGAGTAGTTACGCCAACTGCTGTTCTGGAGCCTGTTCTCATTGACGGTTCGACAGTACAACGCGCGACCTTACACAATGCGGATATGATAGAGGAACTAGATGTTCGCATTGGAGATACTGTTGTTTTAAAAAAAGCAGGAGACATTATCCCGAAAATTGTTCGTGTAGTGGAAGAGATGCGTACTGGAAGTGAAGAACCATATACGATGCCGTCCAATTGTCCGGCATGTGGTGAAGAATTAGTCCATCTAGAAGAAGAGGTTGCACTAAGATGTATCAATCCGGATTGTCCAGAACAACTTCAAGAAAAACTCATTCACTTCGTATCTAGAAACGCCATGAACATTGACGGACTTGGCGAAAAAGTTATCCAACAGTTATATACGGAGCAGCTTGTCACAACTATTTCAGATTTATATCATTTGAACATAGAAGACATTCTTCCGCTAGAGCGTATGGGGGAAAAATCAGCTTCCAATCTCATTCAAGCCATTGAGGCCTCTAAAGAAAATTCTTTAGAAAAACTTGTATTTGGCTTAGGAATAAGACACATAGGGGCAAAGGCAGCTTCCATTTTAGCCAAAAAATATAAAACAATGGATCATCTCATTCATGCTACTTACGAAGAATTAATTGCGATTGATGAAGTAGGCGACATTATGGCAGATGCTGTTGTACAATATTTCCAAGCGGACCAGATTAATCATTTAATTGAAGAATTAAAAGAAGCAGGCGTCAACATGACTTACAACGGACCAACGGAACCAGAGCATACAGATCACTTTTTATCAGGAAAAACAGTCGTATTAACTGGTAAAATGGAACAATTCACTCGAAAAGAAGCCCAAAGCAAAATTGAAGCTTTAGGAGGTTCTGTGACAGGTAGTGTAAGTGGAAATACAGATCTAGTCATTGCTGGAGAAGCAGCAGGGTCAAAATATGAACGTGCAGTTGATTTAGACATCCTCATATGGGACGAAGAGCAATTTTTACAATCCATTGAGGAATAACATTGAAAGCACGTCTAACAAATCGAACATTTTTGAAGGGGTTAAAAGCTATGAGAAAGCGAATCATCGGATGTATATGTATCCTCCTTCTTCTCGCTAGTTGTTCACCGCGGGAAAAGGCTGAAGATATTATCCAAAATCCAGACGACGAATCCGAACAAGAAGTGTCCATTATTCCTGGACATCAATTAGGATCTGAAAATTATAAAGTCATGCTTCCATATCATCCAAGCGCAGCTCGAGGTGTCATTGTGAACCAAGTTGCAAACAGATTAGATATCGATGAAATGGAAGAAGGGCTCAGACGTCACTCAATACCTGTGTTTGATCCAGAGAACTATTATTTTGAAGAGGGACAATATTTATCTAGAGACACAGTATACAATTGGTTAGGACGTTCATTAACGAAAAAGCAATTAGATGCTGCAGTAAAAGAAGAAGTAGAGCGGTTGAAAAAGGAAGAACGAACAGTAAATGAAGAACGGATTCGGAATGAATTTCAATTAGGTCTTAACCCACCACTAGCTGATCAAAAGGGGAAAAAGAAAGATGAGCAAATAAAAGCTCATCGTGAGAATCCACGATATATTTCACATATTTTGGAACAAAATTTCTTAACAAGAAATGAGGATCAAACAGCTGAACTATCTGGTGTATCTATTGTCATCGCTTTGAAATCCGTTTATAAATTCCAAGTAGATATTGACGGAAAAATCCATGGTCCTTACTATGAAGAAATCTCAGAAAAAGAAATGCTTACACAAGGAAAAGAGGCAGCACAAATCGTCTTAGAACGCCTCCGTGACATGGAGGAATTAAACGATATACCTATCATGATTACATTGTATCAAGAAGAGAAGCAAGAGCATCCAGTGCCAGGTAATTTTATCGCAAAAACAGTTGTTCCTGCACAAGATATGATGATTGATGAATGGGAAACCATTGATGAGAAGAATGTTTTATTTCCATCACAAGAAGCATCAAAAGATTATTCAGATGATGAAGGATTATTTGACACCTTTGCAGATGAGATAGCTACATTTTTCCCGAATTATGTTGGGGTTATAGGTGAAGGGTTTTATATTGAAGATGATTTGCAAAAAATGAGTATGCTCATTCCTATGGAGTTTCAAGGGAGCGGGGAAATTACTGGTTTTACCCAATATTTATATGGTCTAGCAAAAGATATCTATGAAAATACTGATTATGCTTTAGAAATTAAGATAGAATCCAACAATGAAGTCGAAAGTATTATTTATCGAGAGCCAGGTTCAGAAGACATTAATGTCCATATACTACATTAAAAGGTGTTTGGTTGAACTTAGGTTTGCTTTCCGTTAAACTATTATTGGGACAGAAACTATATTAGATTGAAGAACAATTTAGTCCAAACATACAGGAGGTTTTAACAATGGTAGTAGCTTATAAACATGAGCCATTTACAGATTTCACGATTGAAAAAAACATACAAGAAATGGAAAAAGCCTTTAAACAAATTGAAGCTGATTTTGGTAAAGATTATCCATTAATTATCGGTGGAGAACGTGTAACGACTGAAGAAAAACTGGTTTCTGTGAACCCAGCGAATAAAGAAGAAGTCATTGGACGCGTTTCTAAGGCAGACCAAAAATTAGCAGAACGTGCAATGAAAGTGGCAGATGAAACATTTGAAACATGGAGAAAATCAGACCCTAAAGTTCGTGCGGACATTTTATTCCGCGCAGCAGCAATTGTACGTCGTCGTAAATTTGAGTTCAGTGCGCACCTTGTAAAAGAAGGTGGAAAGCCTTGGAATGAAGCAGATGCTGACGTTGCTGAAGGAATTGATTTCTTAGAATATTACGGACGTCAAATGCTTGAAATTAGTCAAGGTGGACATGTCCTCAGTCGTCCGATTGAACATAACCGTTTTGATTACATTCCTTTAGGTGTTGGAGTTGTTATTTCACCATGGAACTTCTTATTTGCTATTATGGCTGGAACAACAGTTGCAGCAGCAGTTACAGGGAACACAGTACTTCTTAAACCAGCAAGTACAACACCTGTGATTGCATATAAATTCTTAGAAGTACTTGAAGAAGCAGGACTTCCTGCAGGCGTTGTAAACTTCATTCCTGGTTCAGGAGCTGAAGTAGGGGACTACTTAGTCGATCACCCACGTACACGTTTCGTTAGCTTCACAGGTTCTCGTGAAGTAGGATCACGTATTTTTGAACGAGCAGGAGTTGTTCACGCTGATAAAGGCCAAAAATGGTTGAAGCGCACGATCATCGAAATGGGTGGAAAAGATACAATCGTAGTAGATAATGAAGCAGACTTAGAATTAGCAGCACAATCTATCGTTGCATCTGCATTCGGATTCTCCGGTCAAAAATGTTCTGCATGTTCACGTGCAGTCATTCATGAAGATGTTTATGATGAAGTACGTGACCGTGTGATTGAGCTTACAAATGAAAAAGTTGCTGGAGATCCTGCAACAAACGAATCCTTTACTGGTCCAGTAATTGATCAAGCTGCATATGATAAGATTATGGGCTATATCGAAATTGGTAAAGAAGAAGGTAAACTTGTAGCAGGTGGAGACGGTGACGATACTAAAGGATGGTTTATTCAACCTACAGTATTCGCTGACGTTGATCCAGAAGCACGCATTATGCAAGAAGAAATCTTTGGACCTGTTGTTGGATTAACAAAAGCAAAAGATTTCAACGAAGCAATTGCAATTGCAAATAATACAGACTTCGGTTTAACAGGTGCGGTTATTTCAAACAACCGTGCACATATTGAACAAGCTCGAGAAGACTTCCACGTTGGTAACTTATACTTTAACCGTGGATGTACTGGAGCAATTGTTGGTTATCAACCATTTGGTGGATTCAACATGTCAGGTACAGACTCTAAAGCAGGTGGACCAGACTACCTTATCCATCACATGCAAGGTAAAACAACTACTGAACAACTATAAGTATCATGTAGACCTTTCTTCCATCGTGGAAGAAAGGTCTTTCTTTTCATGCAAATCTATTATTAAAAAGAGTATTATATTTTTCATTCACGAGAGGTTCAAAATAATAGAAATAGACACTTTAAGGTATTTCTAATATTCAGAAAATGCATTTGCTGGGAAACAGTGGTACAATAGTTTGCAAGACACATCTTAGCAATTGTTGGTGGTGGATAATATTGAAAATCGGTTCATTTATAAAGTTACACCGCATTGAACAGAAAATGACTCAAGAGGAATTGGCATTAGGAATTGTTTCTGTCTCCTACTTGTCAAAAATAGAAAACGATCATACATTAGCAAGCACTGAAATTATATCCTTATTATGTAAGCGGTTAAATATTGAACCACTTGAAATGAGTGGAGAATCTCTTCAGGAATTATGCCAAGAGTGGTATTCCAAGTTGTTCGAAGTAAATGATAAAAATGAAATTATAGAACTATATGAGAAAATTAAAAGTTACATGAAATCGTCAATCGCAGAAGAACTATTAATGTTTGAAATCCACACAATTCGTTATTTGTTAGTTATCGGACGACCAAAAGAAGCATGTAAGCAAATAGAGAAACTATCAGAAATAGAAGATACATTTGATCATACCCATGCATATTTTTGGTATAAATTCAGAGGGAACTATCATTCGATTTATAATGAATTTAACAAAGCTATGAAAATGTATCAATTAGCCGAGGAAACAGGAAATGTATTAGACCTTTCAAACAATGAAAAGGCAGATTTACAATATACGATTGGAGTAACCCACAGCAAATTAAGAAATACGCTCGAAACAATAGATTATGCAGAGAGTGCACTGAAAACGTATCGGGAACAATACAATTTCATTCGTTGCGCCCAGTGTCATATTTTATTAGGCATATCGTACAGGCGTATACGCTTATATGAAAAAGCTATCGAAAATCATAATCTTGCTAAACAACTAGGTGAGTTAAATAACAACCGCCAAGTGATCCAACTAGCGAATCAAAACCTTGGCTATTTGTACTCTACGACTGGTAACAACCGCGAGGCAATGAAACATTATGAAGCCGTAGTGAACGATACAGATGTTGATTTAAATGCACGATTACCAGCAATTGCTTCGTTAATTAAAGAATACTATTCTATCGAAGAGATCGGACAAACAAGAAATATGGTGAACCAGGGCTTAGATTTACTGGATCAATTACAAAACAAAAAGAGATACCAACTCTATTACTACATTATTTATACATACCAACACGTGCTTAACGGAGAAATGGAATCTTTTGAAAAAATTGTTACAGAGGAATTTTTGCCCTATTTAGAGCTTCATAAAGATTATGTAAACATTGTTGTATATACGACAATGTTAGCAGATTATTATGAGAAGCTGCATAAATATAAAGATGCAGTTTTTTATCATAAACAAGCAAGTCAAGCATATGAACAATTGACTAATATTTAGTAGAGGAGGGAGACTCATGAAAAAATTCATCGCAGC
>DATGUV010000106.1:0-14440 GCA_035301025.1 Bacillota bacterium
CGATATGCATATAATTCCGCGTCAGGTGCAACACCGGTAAGCTCTCCATTTGCCGCAATGATCCCTGCCACATGTGTTCCATGGTTCGTCGGTATCCCTGTGTCTTCATGCGTTTCCATAGGATCATCATCAAAATCGACTACATCATAGCCCCCTTGATAGTTTGCACGCAAATCTGGATGGGTGTAGTCGATTCCAGTGTCCACCACACCGATTTTCACTCCTTTTCCCGTATAAGAGGTTGTATGGACGTCACTAGGCAACACTGCGTCTTCTGAAAACGTAGGATCGATATAGATGGCTTCATATGTTTGCGTCGGATGGATGGCACGGACAAAAGGAGAAGCAAATAATTTCCGCAATGTCTGTGGTTTTCCATTAATGGCAACCCCTTGCAGAAGCGTGTCATAAACGGTAATCACTTCTACAAAAGGATCTAGCTTTTTCATTTTTTCCGCTTGTTCATGAGGATCTCCTTCGACTTCTATAATAACCGTTTGTTCCTCAAAAACGGATGCCTCTCCTACGTTTGGTACGATTATCCATATCCATACGCATGCAAAAAGAATTATATATTTACCCATCATTCACACCCCCTGCATCTTTGTTTAGGGTTTGAAGAAATGGCAATTTCATACATTCCTTTTAAAACTTTTTAACAACATGGGCTTTAGTGAATTTCATAATTGCTTATTTGAGTAGAAAATCCGAACAATAAAACAAAAATTAACATTATCATTCGGTTGTGTAACGTGAATATGATAGCTTGGAATCTAGGCGGATGACTCCTGCGGGAGAAAAAGCCTCGTTGAGACCCTGCCCTGGCAAAGGGTATGTCGACGTTGGCCGCAAAGGTCGGTTTTAGTCGACCTTCCTTAGTATCGAGGAGGCTAGAGTAGCTGTCCGCTCAAAAGCAGCCGCCTAGATTCCAAGCTAACTCCATTTAATATGAATGTTCGGATTTTCTTTGCGATTAATGTATTATGAAATTGATTCGCTTACGTGAAAAAAGCATGCTCGTAAATGAGACGCGAGCATGCTGACAATGTGTTATGTCTGGGAGTGAATTTCATCCATTGCACGGCTACTCCTTGACATTCACTTATTTATTTTGTTGCTTTTTTGCAAAGTAATCTAGCACGTAATCTACAATTCGCTCGGCGCTCTTCCCGTCTCCGTATGGGTTATGCGCTTGAGCCATCTGTTCATATAAGGAATCATCTGTTAACAACGCATCTGCGGTTTGATAAATTGTTTCTTCATCGGTTCCAACAAGTTTTAATGTGCCAGCTTCAATTCCTTCTGGTCGCTCAGTCGTATCCCTAAGGACAAGAACAGGGACTCCAAGAGATGGAGCTTCTTCCTGAATTCCACCTGAATCCGTTAAAATTAAATAGGATGCTGCCAAGAAGTTATGAAAATCAATCACATGTAACGGTTCAATTAACTGAATGCGCTCGTCATCCCCTAAAATACGCTCAGCAATTTCCCGAACAGCTGGATTTAAATGGACTGGATAAATGACATGAACATCTTCATGGGCTTCTACGAGACGTTTGATTGCGCGAAACATGTGCTCCATATTTTCGCCTACATTTTCCCTTCGATGTGCTGTCACAAGTATGAGACGTTTGTCCTTTATTTGATCAAGGAGTGGGTGAGCATAATCTTCCCGCACTGTCGTTTGAAGTGCATCAATCGCTGTATTGCCTGTCACGAAAATGCTCTGTTCATCTTTGTTTTCAGAAAGCAAATGCTTGCGGGCTTGTTCTGTTGGTGCAAAATGAATATCAGCCATAATCCCTACAAGTTGGCGGTTTATTTCTTCTGGATATGGAGAATATTTATTCCACGTTCGCAAACCTGCTTCCACATGGCCAATATCAATCTGATTGTAAAAAGCCGCTAAAGAGGCAGTAAATGTTGTCGTTGGATCCCCGTGTACAAGTACGATATCTGGTTGCACTTCTTTCATAATGTGGTCAAGTCCTTCTAAGGCTCGGGTCGTAATTTCCGCAAGGGTTTGCCCTTTTTTCATAATATTCATATCAAAATCCGGTTGGATATGAAAAACATCCAGGACTTGATCCAACATTTCCCGATGCTGAGCGGTGACAGCAACGATTGATTCGATTTTTTCAGAACGATTTTCCAACGCTTGAACGAGTGGTGCCATTTTCACCGCTTCAGGCCTTGTGCCAAAAATTGTGAGCACTTTTATCCGCTGATCCATTGTTCTACCTCCCTTTTGCATGCTTACTTCGTGCCAAATAAACGGTCTCCAGCGTCCCCGAGCCCTGGTACGATATATCCGTGTTCATTGAGACGCTCATCAAGTGCACCTAAGTAAATGTCTACATCTGGGTGGTCTTTTTTAATGAGTTCAATTCCTTCAGGAGCCGCAACTAAGCACATTAAACGAATGTTTTTTGCTCCTCGTTTTTTCAGTGAGTGGATCGTTTCGTTTGCTGATCCACCTGTTGCTAACATTGGATCCATGACAATGAGTTCACGCTCAGAAATATCTTTTGGTAATTTAATATAATACTCTACTGGTTGTAAGGTTTCTGGGTCACGGTAAAGTCCAACATGTCCCACACGTGCTGCAGGAAGAAGGTTTAACATGCCGTCAACCATTCCTAATCCTGCTCTTAAAATAGGAATTAAACCAATTTTCTTTCCTGATAATACATGGGTTGTTGCTTTTGTTACTGGTGTTTCGATTGTTTTTTCTTGCAATGGTAAGTTACGAGTAATTTCAAAAGCCATGAGCATAGCGACTTCATCTACAAGTTCGCGAAATTCTTTCGTTCCTGTATTTTTATCTCGAATATATGTTAGTTTGTGTTGAATTAGTGGATGATCAAGTACGTGTACGTTTGACATGTCCAAATTCACTCCTTTTAAATAATTCATATCTCTCGAATTGTACTAAACATATACGTGTGTTGTAAACTGTTTTCATAGATATAATGAATTTGACCGATTACTCTATGTTACATTATGTAGAACACACACTTTTTATCTGTATTTTTTTGAAAGTTTTAGACATGAGTGCATTTCATAATACATGAATCACAAAAGAAAATCCGAATATTCATGGTAAGTGTAATTAGCTTGGGCTCTAGGCGGCTACTTTTACGCAGGTAGCTTATTTTGGCCATTATGACATTCATTCGCTTAATTACATTGGAAAAGACTGTCCAATCATTAGACGGGACAGTCTTTTCATTTACGCGTACAATACAAAGCCTTTTGTCAGCTCATTTACACGTGCTGCGGCTTCATTAAGTACGTCTTTATTGTCGTGATTTTTTAATGTTTGTGCCATGATTGATGCGATTTCTTTAATTTCTTTCTCGCCAAAACCGCGAGTGGTTACTGCTGCCGTTCCGATTCT
This sequence comes from Bacillota bacterium, assembly GCA_035301025.1. Taxonomy (GTDB): domain Bacteria; phylum Bacillota; class Bacilli; order Bacillales; family Amphibacillaceae; genus CALAMD01. The sequence continues at coordinate 3,401 of DATGUV010000106.1, forward strand.
TAATCCACTTGTAATAAATGGATTTTCTGTATCAAATGGAATGGTATTTTTGTTTGTTGTAATACCGATTTCATCTAACACTTCTTCCGCAATTTTACCTGTGAGACCTAATTGCTTTACGTCAACAAGCATGAGGTGGTTATCTGTTCCGCCTGATACAATGCGCAAGCCCTCTTCTTCAAGAGCACTGCTAAGTGTTTTTGCATTTTCAATGACTTTTGCAGAGTAATCTTTAAAGTCTTCTGAAAGAGCTTCTTTAAATGACACTGCTTTTGCGGCAATAATATGCATGAGTGGTCCACCTTGCATTCCTGGGAAGACCGTTTTATCAATAGCTTTGGCATACTTTTCTTTACATAAAATCATTCCACCACGAGGTCCGCGTAATGTTTTATGTGTAGTTGTTGTGACAAAATCACTGTATGGTACAGGATTCATATGATGTCCTGTTGCTACAAGTCCAGCAATATGAGCCATATCTACCAAGAAATATGCGCCTACCTCATCGGCAATTGCACGAAACTTTTTAAAGTCGATTGGTCGGGAATATGCACTTGCTCCCGCAACGATTAATTTTGGTTTTACTTCTTTCGCTTGAGCGAGAACGTCGTCATAATCAATTTGTTCCGTTTCTTGATCGACTCCGTAATCAACAAAGTTGTATAACAAGCCACTAAAGTTCACAGGACTTCCGTGGGTTAAATGTCCACCATGACTTAAGTTCATTCCTAAAACCGTGTCACCTGGTTCTAAAATTGTGAAATACACTGCCATGTTCGCTTGGGCACCTGAGTGCGGTTGAACGTTCACATGTTCTGCGTCAAATAATTCCTTTGCACGATCACGAGCTAAGTTTTCGACAACGTCTACATGTTCACATCCCCCGTAATAACGTTTGCCCGGATATCCTTCAGCATATTTATTCGTTAATACAGATCCCATTGCTTCCATCACTGCTTCTGATACGAAGTTCTCTGATGCAATGAGCTCAATTTTATCGTGCTGACGTTTCTTTTCTGCTTGTATTGCATCGTAAATTTCTTTGTCTTGTGTTGAAATGTGGTCCATATGTTCTTTCCTCCTCTAGGTCATTTAGACAATATGATACATATATGATTGCACACAGAACGACTCCTTTTTATCGGAATCGCTCTGTATTTCATCTTTATTTTAGTCTGTATACTGCCCGCTCTCCACCAATTAACTTCGGTCGCGTGAATGCGGCTGTAATGCGTGCAGACGCGATGTGAGTTTGTTTCATTCGGAGTGGGACAGCCACTTTCTTCAAATGCATTCCAATCATTGTTTCACCTATATCTATGCCAGCTCGAGCTTCGATTTCTTCTACAACAACAGGGTTTTCTAGCTGATTATAAGCGTGTGTTGCCATGGATCCGCCTGCATCTCTTGCTGGAATTACACTTACTTCGGTATAACCAAATTTCTCAGCTGCTTCTCTCGTCATAACAATCCCTCGGTTTAAATGCTCGCAACATTGAAAAGCTATATGAACTCCTGTTTGTTCTTGTAATTTTTGAAGAGAGGTGAAAATATGAGAAGCTACTTGTTCGCTTCCAGATGTGCCAATATGTTCACCAGCTACTTCACTTGTTGAACAACCAACGACAAATACATCTCCTGGTTTCAAGTATTCTTTTTGAATCCATTCCTCTACCACTGCGTCCATGGATGTCGTGACGTCTGTAAGAATGTGCTCCATCTGTTCTCACTTCCTTCTGTTTTGCTAACCTTTATTGTTCTTCTTCATACGTAGTAATTTTCTCAACTCTACGATTGTGTCTACCGCCTTCAAATGAGGTGTCTAGCCATGTTTCGACGATTTCACGGGCAAGTCCAGGCCCAATGACACGTTCTCCTAATGCAATTACGTTGGAATCGTTGTGAAGACGGGTCATTTCTGCGCTATATACATCATGTACAAGAGCACAACGAATTCCTTTTACTTTATTGGCAGCGATGGACATCCCAATACCCGTTCCACAAATAAAAATCCCCCGATCAAATTCCCCAGCTGCAATACGTTTTGCTGCTGATAAAGAATAGTCTGGATAGTCAACAGAACATGTTCCTTCTACTCCGGCATCTTCATATGGAATTCCCTTTTCTTCTAGCAAAGCTTTTACTTCACTCCGAAGGACAACTCCTGCATGGTCGGCAGTAATAATTACTTTCATCTCTTCATCGCTCCTTGTTCATACATTTGAAAATATCTTCTAGCTTTTATTATACGCACAAAAGCTTCTTTTTCCGAATGAAATGCTATGAACGGATGAATCCTTTAATGCAACGGCCTCCTGAAACCTTCTAGACAATTTAGTCTTACGCGGATTCTGTTATTTTAAATTGATCAATTTGTTGTTTTAGAGCATTTGTCTGTTCTTCTAATTCATGTGCCAATTGATCAACTTGCTCAATCGTGCCAGATTGTTCCGTAACAGATGCATTCACTTCTTCTGTTGCAGCAGACGTTTCTTCAGCAATGGCTGCAACTTCTTGAGATTGTTGAACGGTTAATTGTATAGACGAAAGCTGACGATTTACAAGATTAGAAATCATTTCAATTTCTGCAGCGACCTCTGTGACAGATCCTGAAATTTGTTCAATGGCTTCGTTTGTTTCTTCGCCTGTTGAAGCTTCTTTTGTTGCATAATTTACGTTCGTGTTGATTTGATTCACTACATTTGTAACGTCCGATTGAATTGCTGTAATAAGCCCAGAAATTTCCGATACGGCCTTAGCACTCTGGTCAGCTAATTTTCTAATTTCCTCAGCAACTACTGCGAATCCTTTCCCATGTTCTCCAGCACGAGCGGCTTCAATGGATGCGTTTAAGGCTAGCAAGTTTGTTTGCTCTGCAATATCTCCAACCATAGAAATAATTGTTTCGACTTGGAGGGCATTTTGTTTCAGGTGGTCTACATCTTCTAAGGATGCTTGTTGATCGTTAGCTAACGTTTGAATACCTTCCACTAACCGATTAACAACTTGTTTGCTTGAATGAAGGACGTCAATCATAGCAGATGATTTATCTTGAGATTGCGTTGCTTTCCTTTGTACTTCTTGAGCTAGAGCTGTCGCTTCTTCAATAGCCTCAGCCGTTTGCTGGATAGCGTCAGCAGAACTTTCTGCCCCTTTTGAAATATCGTCTGTAGAGGACTGAATAAGGGATGCATGCTCTCTAGAATTTTCTGAAGCCTTGCGCATATGTACAACGGTTTGATTAGCAGACTCAAAGTGCTGATCTATGTTATGAACAATCGATTGTAAATTTTCAAGCATTGTACACACTGCTACACTGAGAGCTTTAATTTCGTCATCAGATTTCGGAATATGTACGTGCTGACTTAAGTCTCCTTGGGCTGCTTTGGAGGCAACTTTTTCTAGGTTCACCAGTGGTTTCGTAATAATACGTGCCAAAAAGAAGGCGAGCACACCTGACCAAAAAATTCCTAATCCTAATGTGAGAATTGTGAACCATCTTTCCGAAATTGCCCAAAAATCTTTAACAATATCATAAATTACATAAATAAAAAGAGCACTAAATGAATACGTAATAATTGCCAAAACTGTCACTAAAATAACTAACTTCCAACGTAAACTAAATCGATACTTTTTTTCCATACTTTTCCCCTCAATCTGTTTCTATTTTCTCAATGGTTTGATCAATATATCGATTTAGTTCAGCCAATGTTTGTTCATACACTTCTAATGAACCGCCAAAAGGATCCGATATATTGTAGTCCACCATTTCCGACTCAAGTTGTCGAATCTTCAACACGTCTTCTTCGCATTCTTGAAGCATTCGTTCCTTTAGCTCATGTTGATCAAGCTGAAGTTGATATTTTTGGATAATATTCGTTTGTTTCTCTTGAATACGTCCATATGCGCCTTGAAGTTCTTTCCATACTTTATTATCGGCTCCTAATGCGAATTCCTTTAGCGTATAATATTTTTCTTGAAATTGAGGGTATTCCATAATGAGCGTTTGCACATGATTTGTCGTCATTGTTAGTACAAGATCCGCCCAGTTGAGAAGTTTTTCGGTTATTTGAGTGGATTGATGAGAAAGTTGAATATCATATTGATACAAAGCACGAACAGCATGTCTATTTGGCTCTAAATTTTCATTAGCAAAAATACCTGCAGATTTCACATGATAAGCAGGTCGTTTATTTTTAAGCAAAGCTGCCGCCATTGGACTACGACACGTATTACCAGTACACACAAATAAAATATTCATGATTTCCCTCCAAAAAATTGACTTCCTCCCCTAATATAACACATACCCACCCTAGTGGATAACGATTCTGTTGAGAGAAGGAGGTGGTAGCTACTAGGGTTTATAAAGAAAGGTACAGCTTTAGTAGGAAAATAGGTGTCGTCAAAAGATTGGAGAATTTGGAGGGGAGGAGTTGGGAGGATTCACTAGATTCGTTTAATTAATTATGGAGTTGAGACAGGAGTTACTATGATTCGCTGTAACTTCCAAAGGAACAAGGGCTTTATTTAATAACATCTACAGCTAATGATCCTCCGCGATATTTACGTAAATATAATATAAATTCCAAAGGAGACTAGAATGCTTCCACCTAACAGCTCACTATAGGCGCCTAGGAAAGTGGTCGCTTTTTTTCCAATTAACATACCGATCCAAGCTAGGCAGGTGCTTAAACATCCGATATATAAAATGATCCAAATAACGTTCATTCCGACCATCCCGAAGCTAATCCCTATACTAAAACTATCAATACTCACTGTTAATGCTAGAATGAGTAGTCCAATTCCCATGGAAGGAACAGAGGTAAATCTTTCTGGATGCATTGCGGAGAAAAACATATGGGTACCGATTCCAACAAGTATGAGTCCACCAATCAAATCCGTTAACATATGAATTTCTTGGGAAAGAATGTTTCCAAAAAACATTCCGATAAAAGGCATAACAATGTGAAACATACCAAAAACAATTCCTACCCAGACCATTTGCCTGAGAGAAATATCGTTCATTCCAAGCCCTAGACTTACGGAAAAGACATCCATCCCTAGAGCAATTCCCATAATTAGAAATGGCGCAATGTGTACAAGATCCATTAAAAAACCTCCTCGGACATGCTACTTGAATGTATGCATGTGGAGGAGGTTGTATGCGGACAGGTTATTACTTTATTACTTTTGTAGCTGCCTTTTCTAAACGATTCATAATAGCTACCCCGACATCTTTTTTCTCAAACGTTTCACAAACAATTACGTCCATAGTTCCTTTTGAAAAACTACGTAAACGATCATATAAATGAACTGCTACTTCTGTAAGAGACGAACCAAGGGAAACAAATACGTCTGCTGACAATTTTTCTTCCATAGAGGAGCGAGCAAGTACACCAACAAGTTTCCCTTCTCGTTTGTACGTATCAATAACGTGCTGCATGTGTGATGCGTCTCCATGAACGAGCACTAAGGGAATTTCTGGCGCATAATGGGTATATTTCATTCCCGGTGCTGCAGGTTTTTCTAAAAAATCATCTGAGGGCGTATGATCGAGTACGTCTCCAATACAGGCTTGAATATCTTCTTTTGTAATACCACCAGGACGTAAAATGACTGGAACATCTTTCGTACAATCCACAATCGTCGATTCCATACCCACGCCTGTTTGTCCCGCGTCAACAATTCCAGCAATTTTTCCGAACAAATCATCTTTCACATGTGCTGCCGTTGTTGGACTTGGTTTTCCAGAAATATTTGCACTTGGAGCTGCAATAGGAAAATCACAGGCTCGTAAAATCGCTTGTGCCACTGGGTGGGACGGGATACGTACTCCAATGGTTTCTAGTCCAGCAGTCACATTTTCTGCACATGTTCCATTGCTTGGTAAAATGTATGTTATTGGGCCAGGTGAAAAAGCATCCATTAAGTTATCCACATAATGTGGATAACTTTTCGAAAGCCTATGTACATCTTTTCTAGTTGCTACATGGGCAATGAGTGGATTGTCTTGAGGCCGACCCTTTGACTGAAAAATTTTCGCTACCGCTTCAGCATTTGTTGCATCAGCCCCTAATCCATAAACCGTCTCTGTTGGAAAAGCGACTACTTCCCCAGAGCGCAAAACTGCTGCAATCTCCTGTAGTTGCGCATCTTTATTTGTTCTATCCATGAGTGTCCATTCTTTTGTATGCATCATTTTTTCGTACCTCTTCTGTAAGTGTATCGACTCTTATTCATCTACTTACCATACTAAAGCTGTCACATCTCTACAAGAAATTTATCCTACAAATATTTTTGAATAACCAGCAAACACCCTGTGGATAGGAATTGTCCACAGGGTGTGTATGAGTTTTGTGCGTAACTAAAGAATTTTTAATTTTTCCGGTGCTAGTATACACAAAATGCCCACATGTTATGCACAACTTATTATGGCTTTTGTGTATAACTTATATCTAAATAGTATATACCCACCATTTCCCTCGCTGAATAACACCGTCTTTTATGTGTCGTGGTGCGCTTTGCGAGTGAAAATCAAGAGTTGATAGCAATTCATCCACAACCTGTTGATGACTGTGCACATATACACTACGGATACCTTTTTCCTTGCCATGTTGAATAATAGAGTCGATCAGGAGGGGAAGAGAAAACATTTCCTCCTGATTCATGTACAGTTGCCGTAACCAATAAGTTTCAGGATCGATATAATCGATGATGAAGCATCCTTTAATATCTTTGTTGATTTCCACAACAAACCCTTTTTTCAATAATTGCTCCGACTGAATGCTTTCATTCGTCATTAAAAACTGTTGAACTTTTTGCGGGTCCGCTATTTTCGCTTCAATGAGTTCCATAATTTCCCCTACTTTCCTTGTTTGTGCTAGTCTATGAGCAACTCTGGTAAACTATGACCACCCAAGCCATTCAAAAAGGAAAAATTTAATTTCTACTTCTTCTTCTTGAGGTTCGACCATTTCTTCTCCGTGATTTGCAAGAGTCATAGAGTTGGAAAAGTCGAGAAAGCATAACGGTGGAAATAACACACACCACCAATTGGCTCCTTCTCCTTCACCAATCGTTATAAGAACCGCTTCATATTCTCCCGCTGGATACACATATTCGCCATAAAGTTTATGGGGAAATGCAACATTGTTATTGTAATCAACGGATGCTTGAAGGTTGTCCCCTTCTTCATCTAATACAGATTGAGCAATCGCTTGAATTTCAGTCACCCCACTAGCGATGCGTTCTCTTGCTTCTTCAATATCTGTCATATGATGGACCCACTGGGTTATTTCCGCACTCACTTCATCACGAATCCGCTGTTTCATTTCTTGATCTTTTTCCTCGTCACTATGGGCTAAAATCCGTAGACGAATCGCTTCATCAGGAATCACTTCGAATGTTTCCATATGCTCTTCCATTTGTTGTTGTTTTCCGTGCACATGCAAACCTTGTAAACCGAATAATAATACAAAGAATATAAGAGTCCGTATCGTCCATTTTTTCATTTTTTCATTCACACCTTTTTGATTATTGTATTCTGTAGTATGGACGGGATATTTTGTTTTTAAACAGACAAATTTAAAAGATTGATAGATTTATGTATTTCAAACACAAGAAAAGTGCACCATGTAGAAAACCATCCCATCGTGCACAATTGGTGGCTAATCATCTAATTAAATTCGAATTGGGGGCCGGAACTGCTTTGATTACGCCTAATCGTCTAATTAAAATCGAATTCGGGGCCGGAACTGCTTTGATTAGCGATAATCGTCTAATTAAATTCGAGGTCGGATGCGGAACTGCCTTGATGACGCCTAATCATCTAATTAAATTCGAATTCGGATGCGGAACTGCTTTGATGACGCCTAATCGTCCAATTAAAATCAACTTCGGATGCGGAACTACCTTGATTTGCGATAATCGTCTAATTAAATTCGAATTGGGGGCCGGAACTGCCTTGATTTGCGATAATCATCTAATTAAAATCGTATTCGGATGCGGAACTGCTTTGATGACGCCTAACCATCTAATTAAATTCGTATTCGGGGTCGGAACTGCCTTGATTTGCGATAATCGTCTAATTAAATTCGTATTCGGGTCCGGAACTGCCTTGATTACGCCTAATCGTCTAATTAAATTCGAATTCGGATGCGGAACTGCCTTGATTTGCGATAATCGTCTAATTAAATTCGAATTCCGTGTCGGAACTGCCTTGATTAGCGATAATCATCTAATTAAATTCGAATTCGGATCCGGAACTGCTTTGATTAGCGATAATCATCTAATTAAATTCGTATTCGGATGCGGAACTGCTTTGATTTGCGATAATCGTCTAATTAAATTCGAGGTCGGATGCGGAACTGCCTTGATTACGCCTAATCGTCTAATTAAAATCGAATTCGGGGCCGGAACTGCTTTGATGACGCCTAATCGTCTAATTAAATTCGAATTCGGGGCCGGAACTGCTTTGATGACGCCTAATCATCTAATTAAATTCGAATTTGGTGTCGGAACTGCTTTGATTACGCCTAATCGTCTAATTAAATTCGAATTCGGATGCGGAACTGCTTTGATGACTCCTAATCGTCCAATTAAAATCAATTTCCATACCGGAACTGATTAAAATAAAGTTCTTTAGATATTAGGCAATGGAAAAAGGGGTCATTTCTGCAACAATTGGGTCTAGAGAACTTCTGGCAATTTCTCTCCATTGGTCATGATCATTGATTTTACCGTCGGGGTCTAGTGGTTTTTGAAATTGGCTAAATCCAGCAACTGTCATTAATCCTTCAGAATCACTTTCAAGCCCTACATGTACAACGTGTTTAATGATATATGGGGTGCCAAATTTTAGGTGTGCATCTTTTCGGTCTAGCATTCCTTTAACGACTTTAAACGGAAGTCTTATGTAAATTGTTTCTCCTTCATCTCGCCAAAGAACGTGATCAAATTTCCCTCGATCATATTCCCAATTTCCGCATAATACATATCCTCGTTTTTGAACAATCGAGCACATCGAATCAAACCTAATAATTCTTCCTTCTAAATCAGACTCAAGTGTTAGCATAATCATCCACTCCTGCGACATATTTTTTAGTAGTATGGGCAAGAAGTGGAAAATTATGCAAATACGCGTTGGATAGCAACCAAGCTATTCTTTTTTAATCGTAAAATTGCTATTTAACAGTGTCCAGTTTTGTGCAAAGGGATAACCTAATGCCCAGTAACTTACACCGCGCAAATTGTATTCTTTTATGAGATCAAATTTAGCTTGCGCGCTTCTTGCATCCTCAAACCAAACTTCATGCATCTGTCCTTGATTGTCTGTATAACGAAAAAATGGAGACTGGGCAACTGGATCATATTGGATAACCGCTCCGTGAGTAACTGCACGGTTAATTGCTTCCTCCGAACTAAAGGTTTCCGCTTCTTGTCCCTCCACGTGTGGAATGAGCCAATCTCGAGCATATATTTGAAACCCTAAAACAATTTTTTCCGCTGGCATGACAGATAAGGCATACTCCACAACACGGCGCATTTCGTTCAGTGGTGAAATGGCTTGTGGTGGTCCAAAACGGTAGCCCCATTCATAGGTCATTAAAATAACAAAATCTACAATGCGCCCGTGAGCTTCATAATCATGGGCTTCGTATAAGGTTCCTGTTTGTGTGCCACTTACTTTTGGTGCAACAGCTGTAGAGACGAAATGTCCGAGCGGATGGAGCCGATCAACAGCAAGCTGTAGAAATGCATTATAGTTTTCTCGATCCTCAGGCAACACATTTTCAAAATCCACATTTAATCCCTTGTACCCTTTTTCATTCATCACTTGGATGATTTCATCGATGACCTTCTCTCGCAAACTCTCATTGGACAAAATCATATGCGCTAGATTTGATCCGGCTGATGTGGACGTGAAATTTGTAATAGCCATCATTGGAACGACGTTTTTCTCACGTGCAGCAGCAATCATTTCTTCATCTTGTAAAGGTGTAAGGGTACCTTCCTCAGTGATTTTATATGCAAAAGGGCTTAAAAATGTCAGCGAATCCCCAACTTCCTGAATGGACTGAACCGCTTCTTCAGGAGATTCATACGTATATGCATTCACTTCAATTACTGGCTTTTCCCTCGGTATGAGCAAAGGCATTCCTGAAATAACTTCATTTTCATTTACGAGCTGATTCATCCGTACAATATTTTCTATAGAAACTCCGTACATCTCCGCAATGTGTGCGACTGTTTCCCCTGGCTGAATAAAATGTACAATTGGAGGAATCGTTAAAAACTCTCCTATTTGTAGTTGGATAGGATCCACATTCGGATTTACCTGCATGAGTGCTTGAGAAGAAACCCCATATTGCTGCGCGATTGACCACAACGTTTCGCCTGCTTGAATGACGTGGGTTTCTCCAGGCACGGGAATAACAAGGGCTTGCCCTGGTACGAATTGATTCGGATATGCTAACCCATTAAGCGCGATGATTTGCTGTGGATCAACATTGTACTGGTTGCTAACGTTCCAAAGGGTTTCACCACTTGTAATAACATGTATAATGATTATAAACACCACCATTCTATCTTTTAACTATGGTGCTAATATATGCAGTACATATACACATGTGTGAATGATGCAGAACCCGCATCACTCAGGTACAATGATTACAAGAAATGGATGTGATATAGATGAAATATGAACACATCGTCGAGGGCATATTTGAAAAACGTTTAAACCGATTTATCGCGGAAGTTTCCATTGACGGAGTAACTGAACAAGTCCACGTAAAAAATACCGGCCGCTGTAAAGAGTTACTCATTCCTGGTGTCCAGGTGTTGTTAGATTATGTAGATAAACCGACGAGAAAAACGAAGTATTCGCTTATTTCTGTGATGAAAAACAATCGCCTCATCAATATTGATTCCCAAGCACCTAATACAGTCGTCTTTGAAGCGATTCAGGCGGGATATATACCTGTATTTACAGATTACACATCCCTAAAAAGAGAAGTGACTTTTCAATCGTCCCGCTTTGAT
>DATGUV010000107.1:0-9623 GCA_035301025.1 Bacillota bacterium
CAGTTTGTCCTTGAGCGTAACGGTATTTCTGATGACCTAAAGGTGGGAAATGTTTCCAATGAAATGATTCGTGGAATGGTAAAAGACTTTAAAAACTTTGTGTTTGCGGTGGATGGATCCTTGTCCATTGAAAAGGCTTTCGTAACAGGTGGGGGAATAGCTACGAAGGAAATCGTTCCTCATACCATGGGTTCGAAAAAAATGAACCGATTATATTTTTGTGGTGAGATTTTGGATATTCACGGGTATACAGGGGGGTATAATATTACTTCTGCACTTGTGACAGGAAGACTTGCTGGAACAAATGCGTCTTATGATGCGTATTAAATCTCATACAAAGCATAAGGTCTATTTCTCAAACGAAGGATACAAAGAAGGGGTTTTTCAATGGAAAGAAGAGTAGTAGTAACAGGATATGGAGTTGTATCTCCTTTAGGAAGTTCTGTAGAAGAGATGTGGAAGGAGATTATAGCTGGGAACTCAGGTATTCAACGATTGGAAGACGCGGAATTTGCACCTATTCCAACACGTATCGGTGGACGAGTAAAAGGCTTTGATCCGTCTATTTATATGGATAAAAAAGAGCAGAAACGTTATGATCGATTCATTCAATATGGTTACGCAGCTGCTATGCAAGCAATTGATCAAGCAGATTTAACGAACGAAACAATTGATAAAAATAGAGTCGGTATTTACATGGGAACGGGAAGTGGTGGAATGGATACGACACTCGAGAACCATTCGACGTTTCTGGATCGTGGACCACGAAGAGTTTCACCATTTATGGTACCAATGATGATTAGTAATATGGCTGGAGGGATCATTGCGATCAAAACAGGATTCACTGGGCCAAGCTATTCGCCTATGTCTGCATGTGCCACAGGAAACCAAGCAATTGGTGAAGCGTTTCTTAATATTAAGCATGGCTATTCAGACGCGATTGTAGCCGGAGGATCTGAGGCAATGATGAACCCGTTAGCATATGCAGGTTTCTCTCGTATGGGGGCAATGTCGAAAAATAACGAGGAGCCAGAGAAAGCAAGCCGTCCCTTTGATAAACAAAGAGATGGATTTGTCATGGGTGAAGGGGCAGGTGTCCTTGTGTTAGAAGCGTATGAACATGCGAAAAAGCGTGGGGCGAAGATTTTAGGGGAAGTCGTAGGATATGGAGCAACAACAGACGCATATCATATTACATCCCCAAATTCAGTCGGGGCTGAGCGAGCCATGCATCAAGCAATTGAAATGGCTGGCATTGATAAAACAGAAGTACAATACATTAATGCTCACGGTACAAGTACCCCTGAAGGCGATATTTCTGAAGCACAAGCAATCAAACGTTTGTTTAATACCCATACGGATGCATTACTCGTAAGTTCAACGAAGTCTATGACGGGACATATGTTTGGTGCTGCAGGTGGTATTGAAGCGATCATTACATTAAAAAGTATGGAAAATAATGTAGCACCACCAACGATAAACTATGATACACCAGACGAAGAATGTCCGCTTCACGTCGTTCCAAATGAAGCTACCCAAGCAAACATTCCATACGCCCTTTCCAATGGATTTGGATTTGGTGGACATAATGCGGTCATTGCTTTTAAAAAGTGGGATTAAGATATCTACTCTATACAGGCAAACAAACCAAGCTCTAAAAGCAAAGAGCTTGGTTTGAGTATGTGCATATAGGTGAATAAATTCCATAATGATCAGAAATAGCTACAGCATTACGACATGTAGTTTCGGATGACTGAACGGAACTACGTGTCGTAGTGAAGGAGCGTAACATCCATATTATGAAATTCATTTAGATATTAAACAAGATCACAAGCTTCAGGGGGCATCCAATCAGCTGCTTCCCCATCCCATTTCACATTACATCCAAGAGGATTTGTAACAGGGGTGCTGATGGGCTTGTCTGATAGCTTTTCAGAAAGAGCCTGTTCTAAATCGAATGTGGTTACTTTTTCTGGCTCCCGTGGATGATCAACAGCTCGTCCTGTATAAATTAGAGTACGATTCTCATCAAATACAAAAAAATGTGGCGTACGTAAAGCACCATAGGCTTGAGCAACTTCTTGTGTTTCATCATGAAGATACAGCCATGGAAATTCTTTTTCTTTCATGTTTTCTACCATATGTTCATAGGAATCTTGCTCATTTGTTCGTGCACTATTGGAATTAATCCCAATGAACTGGACAGAGTGATTGGAGAATTTCTCCACTGTTTGACGGGTTAATTCGTTTGAATGAATCACGTAGGGACAATGGTTACACGTAAAGAAAACGACGACAACATCCTTTTCCTTAAAGTCTGCAAGGCCATGCATTTCTCCGTCTGTGCCCTTCAGATGAAAGTCTGGCGCAACGTCCCCAATCGATAATGTAAATGACATCAATCATCTTCCTCCTTCTCATGAATTCCTTCTTAGTATATCATATTTTTATTTCTCTTTTTGAAATTGTAGTTGTTGCAATGTTACTTCCTCAGCCCTCCGTCCGTACCAATACACAAATTCCTTCGCATCTTCCACGGATATATCATGAATGCTTTCTTCGTGAGGTGGTGTTGATTTGTTTGTCGTTTGGATCGAAGCTAACCCAAACTTTCGTTGAAGCAAGGATTGTTTCATCTCAATTTCAATGACCTGCTTTCTATTCGTATGGAAGGCAGATGTGAACATTCCTCCTGAATACAATTGGACACTTCTTTCGCCAAATGTGTACCGAGAATTTCGGTAGTCAAAATAACGACTTGCATATGTTGTGATGAAAATAATGGGTAATAGAAAAATCCATTTAGAATTAAACATCCATACCCAAGCTGAGGCGAAAAGAAAGACCCAAGGAAGTCGTATCATTTTCATCCATAAAGCATTTTTAGGCAGTTTCTTCGTCGCTTCTACGATGTGAATGTGAGGGAATAACTCTTGGATGAGATTCCTCACCTGTTTCGTAGATAAAAATGGAAAGAGAGACTGGCTACCTAAATCATCCTCATCTGTCGCTGTACTGATAAGCATAATTTCTGACATACCAAGCCATTTTTTTAACGGACTTTGAAAAATACGAATCCCTTGTACATTGGTTTTTCGTATGGATATATGTTTTTCATTGATCATGCCACTTTGAATATATAGATGTTCATCATCAGAAGTAATTTCATAGTTTCCATACGTTAAAAAGGTTTTAACAAACCCAATTACAACCGAAATAATTATGAGGACAATCACTGTTAGTCCAATTGAAATCCATGATTCTGTGACAATACCGTACACTTTTTCTACATATTGATCAATAGGAAGTATGTCTTGTACACGATCATATAACGTAGCAATAATGAGCATGAGAATTAATAAGTTTAAGGATAAAAAAGAAGCTTTGATCAATGATTTCATGTCAGGTGAAAAATGCAATTTTCGATTACTTGGTACTTCATCTGTAGCTTTTTCTCCTTCAAAGTCTGTCAATTCATCCGCTTGGTTTTCGACTACATATATCTCCTGCTTTCTAAAGGAATCTACGAATTCTTTCATCCATGTAGCTTCATTCTTGCTTAACGTTTCAAAGGTAATGGAAGCTTTTGCATCTGTAGAGCGTGTGTTTAACGTTAATGATGTAAGGCCAAATATTTTCAAGTAAAATGGTGTATGTTGTTGAATATTCTCGATTTGATCCAGGCGCATATAGTGATGTTTCTTTTTAAAAAGCCCTCGATATTGATGCACTTCCTCTTCAGTAAATTCATATGTAGTCTTCCACCACTTAATCATTGCTAGTATACATTGAACAATTATATAACTGATTAATATCAGTCTAAGACTCGTTAAAAAGGTGGAGGAATCTCTAGCCTTTATAACAAATAAAAGGATAATAAAAATAAAATTGTTTGTAATAATACGTACAATGGATTGTAGGATGTTCATTGGATGTAGGTGCTTTTGGGTGTTCATACATCCACTTCCTTTATTTGAGCGTATTTGGCAATATGCCCTTTCAGAACATGTGCATCTTTATCTGAAAGGATAGGAATTTTATGTGGTGTCCCCATCGTTCCAATCGTTACCGTGTGTACGCGATAAGAACGTAATAAAGGTCCTTGCTCTGTTTCAACAAATTGAATTTTCGCCATTGGAACAACCACTTGCTTCATAAATAAACGGCCATGTTGGAAGCGAATATACGTTTCATTAAATCCATATGACCAGTTATTGTATTTCCATGCGGGCTCTAGGCCTACAGACCAAATCATTCCAAGAGGGATGACCCCTACGAGAATCCAAAGGACAATATTCACCCACTGGTACCATCCAAAGTAATAACTGGCAAATAAAGCTCCGCAGACAGTGATGAGTACCAGAATTTCTACTATAAGATTTGTTAGACGCCAAATACGAATGGAATGTGGCGAAATGTGATAGGTAAGTTTTGGTAGAGTATGCATCATGATTCATCCTTTCTAGTGTTCTAATGTATCATAAATGATAAAATATGTTTTTTGAAAAATTTTATGGATATTTTACCATTTCCACGAACTATGTGTATTTCAAAGAAGTAAAATAACGATATGTTTTTTCATGCGTATGTAGAGGGGCAATCCGTTTCATCTTTATCTTAAAAAGAGTAGCATAAGAAGTAAGGAGGGATATCTTCATGAAACAAGTGATTATCTTTTTCTCACTCGCATGTGTATTATTGGCATGTTCTGCCTCACCAACAGGCATTGACGAAGCATACGTAGAAGCGTTGGAAGCTTTACTAGAAGAGAAAGATCTAGAATATGACATTGATTATATTTCATTATTTATAAATGATTCGTCTATTTCAGAACGTAGTATCGAAATCATCCAATCCTACTTTGAACAAACATATGAGAAAATCGTCTTTACATACACTCCAGATGAAGTGACCCATGCCGGTCCTTATGGTAAGGAAAATTTGGCGATGGATGGGATGTTTTTATATGTACTAGATATTGACCAGGATCAGGATACATTAACGATAGAAACAGCTAAATTCCATACGGTACATGAACGTGGTGCTCTGGGACTTGAAGTCATTTTTAAAGAAGGTGAACACGGCTGGGTGTTACAAGCTGAAAGTGTGTTATGGAGGGAATAAAAAGCTCACCCACAAATGATGGGCGAGCATGTGGAAGTTTATTTAACTACAGTTACTGGACAACTCGCATGTTTCATTACTTTGTGGCTTACACTACCAAGAATCATTTCCTGAAATGCATTTAACCCTCGACTTCCAATTACTAATTGATCAATGGATGATTTATTTACGTGATGAATAATTTCCTGACTGGGATTGCCTTTTAGTACGGTAACGATTGTTTCTACACCGACATTATTCGCACGTAAAACGACTGGATGTACAATCTGCTCCCTTTTTAATACAAGGCTTTCAGGGTTTTGGGCTAATAAGTAATCATCTTTTGCTTTACTCATATCAGCGACATAAATGATTTCTACATATGCTTCAGGTAAATACTTAGCAAGAATGATCCCGTGTTCTGCAGCACGTAAGGCGTTATCAGATCCATCTACTGCTACTGCAATTCTCATAATAATCTACTCCTTAAATGAGTTGTTGGTATAACTGTTCACTGGAAGAATTTAGTCCAATGATTGTTACTTTAATCCCTTTATCCTCTAGTTTTTGTTGTACCTTCAATATAGCTCCTACAGCGGATTCATCCCATAAATGACTATTTTCAAAGTTAATGACTACTTCTTTTTCTGATATTGTATCAAATGCCTGAATGAATTTTGTCGTAGAAGCAAAGAATAATGGCCCCTTTACTTTGTACTCTCCAGCATCATATAGAACAGATACACGAGAAATCTTCGCAACGAAGAAAAGCGCACTTAAGATGACTCCAATGACAACGCCAATGGCTAAATTTTGTGTATATAGAATAATTGCAACCGTAATAATCATCACAAGAGACTCCGACTTTGGTGCATGTCTAAGAAATTTAAAAGATCCCCAATTAAATGTTGTCATACTTACCATAATCATGACACCTACAAGTACAGGCATGGGAATTTTAATAACAACATCACCTAGTACAATAATTAAAAACATCAAGAAGACTCCTGCCGTCATTGTGGATAGCCTGCCTCGGCCACCGGATTTAATATTAATGATAGATTGACCAATTAATGCACAACCTGCCATTCCACCGAAGAAACCAGTAATAAAGTTTGCGATTCCTTGCCCACGTGCTTCTCTGTTTTTATTACTTGAAGTGTCTGTCATATCATCGATTACTTGTGATGTAAGCAGTGTCTCTAGTAAACCAACAATTGATAACGCTAATGCATATGGCAAGATGATTTTTAACGTTTCTATGTTCAACGGTATGTCTGGAAATAAAAACGTTGGAAGCGTGTTTGGCATTGTGCCTAAGTCACCAATTGTTTGTAACTTTACTCCACTAGTGAGTGCGATAATCGTCATAATGACAATTGCAATAAGTGGTGCAGGTATCGTTTTGATAAACCGCGGAATTGCGTACACTAACACAAGTGTAACAATTGCAAATACATATGTCATTGTGTTTGAACCAATTAAATAAGGCATTTGTGTTATAAAAATCATAATTCCAAGGGCGTTCACAAACCCGAGCATGACGGAGTTCGGAATGAAGCGCATTAAATTCGCAACGCCAAAAGCTCCAAGAATAAGTTGAATAATACCAGTTAAAATCGTTGCAGCAAGCACATATTCTAGTCCATGGTTAGCCATTAAGCTAACAAGGACTAATGCCATTGCTCCCGTTGCAGCGGAAATTAATCCAGGCCTTCCTCCAACAATGGATGTGATGACTGCAATGGTAAATGAAGCGTATAGCGCCACACGAGGGTCCACACCCACAATGAACGCAAAAGCCAATGCTTCAGGAATGAGTGCTAGTCCGACGACAATACCTGCGAGTATGTCAGATCGTATATTCCCAAACCATTGTTCCTTACTTGTATGCATATATTTCTCCTTTCATGATGTAAAATCTTACAAAAATATATTGAAATGTTATAATAGATAAGCATATCACTTTCACTCCCATAAGTGAATAGTGTTAAGAAGATAGAAGCAAACAATGAATGATGAACATATACGACGAATTGTTCAAGATCAACAATGCATCACCAATTACAGATGCCTTCTTGAGTCATTCATCTACTTTTTTCATGAATAATTACGCATTCAACGGGATTTGCAGTTTTATTTTTTAAAAAAAACCGTACCTTTACATAACATTGATCTAATGAATTTCATCATACGTATTTTATTGACAGAGCTCGTTTTGGTAATTATGAAATGCACTCAAATATAGAAACATGAGAACATTATATTGGTTAGGAGTGTTTAACGTGAGTTGTAGTCCAAAAAATGCTGAAAAAGAAATCAAGCTTCAACCATGTTGCAGAGAAAAAGCATCTCTAAGCAATCGTGACGATTCTGAAGAAGACCTTAGTAGTTATTGTAGTCACAAAGCTGATGCATCTCATAAAGAAGGAAAAAAGGTCAATTTAACCATTCGCGGAATGGATTGTCCGTCATGTGCGCTTTCCGTAGAAAAGGGAATGAGCAAACTTCCAGGGATTCAATCTGCAAAAGCAAGCTATGCTACTGAGAAGCTTCACATCATTGGAAATGATTTATACGATGAAAAGGCTGTAGAGAAAACGATTAAAAACTTAGGCTTTACTCTTGAAACACATACTCATGATACAACCAATAACAGGTACACCATTGGTGGAATGGATTGCGCTAACTGTGCTACAAGCATTGAAAAACATTTAATGACTATTGGAGAAGTAGATGAAGTACAGGTAAGTTTTGCAACAGGAAAAGCTTACATAAAACATAGTAACGGACCAGACGATATTGTACAGGAAATGAAGAAAATAGGGTATACAGCATCTTTTGATGGGGATGAAGATTCAGCAAAGACGATGGATCAACATAGCCTTGAGATAGGAAAAATCATTCTCTCAGGACTTTTCATTGCTACAGGTTTCGTTTTTACTTATACAAGTATGCCAACAATGCTTTCGACAATATTATTTGCTATAGTAATCGTTCTTAGTGGTGCTAAACCAATGAAAAGTGCGTATTATGCGGTGAAAAGTAAATCTCTAGATATGAATGTTCTTATATCTACAGCTGTCATTGGTGCAATGATTATTGGTGAATGGTTTGAAGGTGCTACAGTCGTATGGCTTTTTTCATTTGGTATGTATTTGCAAAATAGATCCATGGACCAGACCCGAAAATCGATTCGAGATTTAATGAATGTAGCTCCCTCTAAAGCTTGGGTTCAAGCAGGAGACACACTCATTCAAAAGCCTGTGGAGCAGATAAACATTGGCGATATGATCATTGTTAAACCGGGTGATAAAATCCCGTTAGACGGAAACATTACAAAAGGGTCTTCCATGATTCACCAAGCTCCAATTACTGGAGAATCCATGCCTGTAGAAAAAGCTGTTGGAGATCCTGTGTTTGCGGGAACGATTAACGAAAGTGGCTCATTAGATATTGAAGTGACAACACTTATAGAGGATACGACGTTATCAAAAATCATTCATCTTGTAGAAGAGGCTCAAGAGCAAAAAGCGCCAACTGAAGCATTTATCGATCGTTTTGCAGCAATTTATACACCTATTGTATTTGTCATTGCCTTACTCGTTATTGCACTACCTCCACTGTTTGGATTAGGCAATTGGACGGAATGGGCGTATAAAGGGATAGCACTATTAGTGATTGCTTGTCCATGCGCACTCGTTATTTCCACTCCAGTAGCCATTGTCTCAGGAATTGGAAATGCAGCGAAAAATGGTGTTCTTATGAAAGGAGGTACCTTTTTAGAAATTGCTGGATCGATTGATTCCATTGCCTTTGATAAAACAGGAACATTGACGAAAGGTACTCCAACAGTTTCAGAAATATACGCCATAGACATTTCTGAAAAAGAGTTACTATCGATTGCTCAAACAATTGAAAGTCGTTCTTCACATCCAATTGCTAAAGCATTGATCGATTATGCAACAGAGGAGAAAATTCCTCCCCTCGAAGGAGAAATGTATCAAAACATTGTTGGAAAAGGTGTTCAAGCAACGATTGCCGGTGACGTGTATATGGCAGGAAGTCCAAGACTATTTACAGAGATGAATGTTTCCTTAGACCGTATTACACACATCATTCAAACCTTTGAAAGGGAAGGGAAAACAAGTGTCGTCATAGGTACGAAAGATCACGCAATCGGTGCCATCTCATTCGCAGATACGATTCGGCCGCAAGCAAAGAAGACAATCCAAGCATTAAAAGAAGCAGGGGTACGAGATACCATCATGCTTACAGGTGATAATGAACGAACAGCAAAAACCATTGCAGCACAAACAGGTGTTGATCGCTATTTTGCAGAACTATTGCCAGAGGATAAAGTAACAGCAGTTAAGGAGATTCAACATGAAGGAAGAAAAGTAGCGATGGTAGGAGACGGAATCAACGACGCCCCAGCACTTGCTACAGCAGACTTAGGGATAGCAATGGGTGTTGTAGGAACAGATACGGCTATGGAAACAGCAGATGTAGTATTAATG
>DATGUV010000108.1:0-7352 GCA_035301025.1 Bacillota bacterium
GAAACATTTGAGGAACGACCATATACAGCACTAACATCTTTTGCCATTGATGACGCTCTTGCCTTGTCTGTGAGTCATAAGCTATCTCCGCCAGTCATTCGCATGTGGACACATCCGAAAACCGTTGTCCTAGGAATACCGGATTCTCGTCTTCCTTTTGTAAAAGACGGGGTACGCATGTTGCAGGCGGAAGGATACCACGTCATTGTCCGTAATTCTGGTGGACTTGCCGTAGCACTTGATGAAGGGGTACTAAACATTTCTCTTGTCTTACCCGATACAAGGCGTCTTTCGATTGATGAAGGATATGAGGCGATGCTTCACTTTATCCAACATATGCTAAAGGATATTACAACAGATATTCAAGCATATGAAATTGTCGGTTCCTATTGTCCAGGTGATTATGATTTAAGTATTGACGGGATAAAATTCGCAGGTATTTCCCAGCGCAGAGTCCGTGACGGGGCAGCGATTCAAATTTATTTAGATGTGGAAGGGAATAGTCTCAGACGGGCAGAACTCATTCGTGATTTTTACCGAGTGAGTAAGCAAAACGTGGAAACTCCTTTTGTTTACCCATCTGTGAATCCTGACGTGATGGGGTCTATTTCCGCCCTTACAAACGTGCCTCTCACTGTCGAAGATATGAAAAACAGAGTGAGAAAAACCATCGAACAACTAAGCACCCGTTTAATTACCGAGCCATTCTCAACATATGAACGGGAACAGTTTTCTAAGCGATATGACCAAATGATTCAACGAAATACCTCTATTCAAGTGGATTGAATCACTTTATATGCCCGTAGTGAATGAAACCGGAACGTAAAAAAAGTGGGCAACATACATGATGAGGAGCAAAAAAATCTGCTCTACAGACTTTATGTTGCAGACATTTCCCACTTTATTATGTTCCGGTTTCTTTTCTTATTTCATAATTTCCAAGCATAACACATAGATATATTATTGTATCTCCATTACTAACGTTCATATCCACTTACCTTAGTGAATTTCATACTACGTATTTTATGCCATTTCACTAGAGCATGTAGTTCCGTTGGAGCTTTCGAAACTACATGTTGTATTGGCATAGCTGAATTTGGTCATTATGAAATTCATTCACCTAACAACTTATCTCCTAGAAAGTGGCTGAAATGAAAGGGTGATGCTATGGCGGCCGTCGCACATACGGATAAAGACGTAGAACTTCTGGCACGACTTATGCGAGCAGAAGCGGAAGGCGATGGAAAATTAGGTATGCTCATGGTTGGAAACGTAGGTATTAACCGGGTGCTTGCCGATTGTCTAGACTTTACAAACGTCCGTACAATAGACGATATGGTTTTCCAAAGTCCAGGTGGATTTGAAGCAACACAAAAAGGGTATTTTTATCAACGAGCACGGGAGGTAGATATTGAACTAGCAAGAAGGGTACTTGAGCAACAACGGTTCCATCCAGCTACACATGCACTATGGTTCTTTCAACCAGAAGGCACTTGTCCAGCTCAGTGGTTTGGCCAATGGAATAGCGGGCGATATTTATCCCATTGTTTTTTCACTCCGCTTGAGTCTGAATGTCCAACTGTATATGTTTAAAAGGAGGAAAGACGAATGAATCAACAAGGATTTTATCCTACACAACCTATTTCCAATCAATTTTATCCATATCCTGCGCCAACCTATCAACAACCTGCATTTCAACAAGGTCAGATGCGCCAACAAACACCACCAACACAACCAAATGATGATGAAACAATGCTTCCCATTGAACAATCCTACATCGAAAACATTGTCCGCATGAATAAAGGAAAAAATGTCACCATATTTATGACCATTGAAGGAAAAACAAAAACGTTTGAAGGAATTATTGAAGCGGCAGGTCGTGATCACATTATTATTAGTGATCCTGACAGTGGAAAACGCTATTTGCTACTCATGATATATGTGGATTATTTAGTCTTTGATGAGAAGATTAATTACGCGTATCCACTCGGAAATTCAAATACTCTTACAAATTCTCCACCACGCTAACGAACAGGTTCTAATATATGAGCTTTTACAGGAGTGAGGCGATTTTTCGTGCATCATCCAAATGATAGACTCATCCAAATCGAAATCTTTTCCCTCATAGGAGCGATCGTTTGTATAGCGATCGCTCTTATAAAAGGCGGAATTATATTCATGCTTGTAGCGCTGCTTCTCATTTTCTCTAGCACATTATGCAACGCCCTGATGCTTTGGCATACGTTCCAACATGTGCATGCTTATAAACAGTTTGCCCGGGCGATTGCTTTATTTTTACTTATTTGTTGGATGACACTTCGGTTGTAAATATTCACACGAAGCGGATAATAACGTATCCTAAAATGATCCAACCAATGAGGAAAAACACTCCACCAAAAGGAGTAATCATCGCTAGTTGTTTCACACCTGTTGTCGCATAAACGTACAAGCTACCAGAAAATAAGACAATTCCAATGGAAAAGAAAATTCCAGCCCACATAATACTGACTGTTTCCATTTTTGCCATTAAAAATCCAATAACAAATAATGCGACGGTATGAAACATTTGATACGTGACAGCCTTCTCCCATGCCCCTAACGCCTTCTCAGAAATTTTACCTTCTAATCCGTGAGCCCCAAAGGCTCCTAACGCAACTGCTAAAAATCCATTCATCGCCCCAAATAGCATAAAAAATTTCATGTTTTACATCTCCTCGTGTTAAAAGTCAAAAATTGAATCTCCCTCAAGCAACTCAGGATTTCCTTGCTGGGTAAGCGGCTGGCTCTCCCCTTGCATCTGTTCAGGAATTTCATTCTTTTGTACTTGTTGCTTATTTTCATGAACAAGGGATTCATCTAACAACAATTCACATAATACGTGTAATTTACCAATATATACTGAAAACTGATCTGTATGGATATGTTGCTCAGCATGGGATACTTCTTCTTTAATTTTTTTCATTAATGTTTCTTGGGAAATGGCCATATGGTTCCCTCCAATTCTGTCAATTCTTTTATTAGTATACCAACCTTTGTGGAATCATGCATTCAGAAACGCAAAAAACCATCTTCACATAATTTTTCTCCGTGAATGGATGGTTTTTAATCGATTCTTTCAATATTCATTTTTTCCCTTAATCTCCTTACCCCTTATGCACACTGATAGACTGACATGTATGTATGCATTGCATATTAATATTGCAGTTTCTTTTCTCTCGGTATGTTTGTATACAAATCTACTTTTGATTGTATTCCTCGTTCATCTTGATGTTTGTTGTACATCCATATTAAAAAGTCCTTTTCTTTTTCTTGCAACTGTCTTCCAAGCTTGTTCTTTGTTTCATCACAAATTTTCACAAAGCTCTTCACACGTACGCTCCTCCTATCCGCAAATTCAGACTTCCGTTATCATTGTATCTTTCTTTTAAACGGATTGCAATAGGATTTTAACAATATACTAAACTTACAGAAAACATGACAATATGGAACATAAATGGTTCACACATTCACCAAAAAACCGATCCTTCTCGACAAAAAAAGACAAACGGTTAGGATCGTTTGTCTTTCCTAGATGAATGGTGATCAGGGTGTTCTTTTTTTCGTTCTTCCTGATAGAAACCAACCAGCTACTGCAATTCCTATAAGAACTCCGTAAAATGTGAGTTTCCAAAATGTTGATGCTGGAAAGGATGCTGGAATAATAGTGAGATCTTTGTGAGAAAGGACAAGAACAACGAGTTTAATTCCTACCCAACCTACAATTGCGAAAGCGGCAATCTCTAAGCCTGGTCGTTTTTGCAATAACTCTACAAAAATATTTGCTGCGAAACGCATAATAATAACTCCAATCATTCCTCCGGCAAATATTACTAAAAATTGTGCACCATCCAAGCTACCAATTGTGAACCATCCTGTTGGCGGTAAAACAACAGCCAAAGCTACGGCCGCTAAAATAGAGTCCACAGCAAAAGCAACATCGGCAATTTCTACTTTTAAAACCGTCATCCAAAAACCACTAGAGCTTTTCATTTCTTTTACCCGTTTATCTGTTTTGGCAAATGTATCATACATATGTTTTATCGATATAAACAATAAATATGCTGCTCCTAAAGCTTGTACTTGCCAAACGTCAACTAAAAATGAAATCATAAATAAAGAACCAAAACGTAAAATAAATGCACCTGCCAGTCCATAAAACAGCGCTTTTCTTCGGTCCTCCCTAGGTAAATGTTTTACCATAACGGCTAACACAAGGGCGTTATCTGCGGCAAGTAATCCTTCTAGTCCGATTAAAACAATGAGTACCCATCCATACTCAATCAATAGCTGTAGTTCCATCGTTTGTCGCTCCTTTTTGAGTGTATGAAACATACATCCAATCCATAAGAGCCCATCAAAAAAGACCCTTACCCCCCTTTGCAGATGAGGTAAAGGTCTCGCTAACAAACAATTGTTGCCAATGAAGCCGGAGATTTCTCTCGTATTGACGACTTCCATTGTATAGCTACTCCCCTTTAACGAGAGTGAAATGTATGTAATTAAGTTGTCCATAAAAGGACTTATTGCTTATTTTACAGAACAACTGTGATTTTGTCGAGCTTTTTTTCAAAATCGTATGTATCCAGTCAATTTCTTATGATAATTCCTTTCTATTCTCCTCAATTAAATGTACTATATACGTAAGCATATGTACTAGGTATTATAAACATCCATTCGTTTGATAGAATGTTTACGCTCATAATATGGATAAACGACATGATTGCAAATTATTTATGAGAAGGTGGGAATGCAAATGTTTCATAGAAAATGGTTTCAATTTCTAATCGCCGCAGTTCTAATTGCACTATTAATTTTACTACTATCTAAAACGAGTTTTATTTTCTATCCAGTGTTACAATACATTACCGCTGTTGCAGTTCCCATCGTCGGAGCAGGGGTTCTATTCTATGTCACGAAACCCGTCGTTACGTTATTAGAGAGAATAAAGTTCCCAAGAATTATTGCTATTTTCACTGTTTTTCTATTAATTATAGCTATCGGGACTATTTTTGTCCTGTATATTGCACCAATTATTGAAAAGCAATTCGAAAACATCATTGCGAACATTCCAAAACTTGTCAGTTTGACGCAAGACTTAATTTCAAACGTTCAATCTGAGGCATTTAAAATTCCTGACCAAGTATATGAAACGCTCAACGGTTTTATGGATAATATTCAAGATCATGCTGAGAATATTTTCGCCTCTGCATTTGGAATTATCGCCAATGTTATCGTATTTATTATGTCGCTTATTTTAATTCCATTTTTCTTATTCTTTATGTTGAAAGATGGAGATCGGCTCGTTCCGTTTATCACTCAAATATTTGATGATAAAAAGAGCAAAAACATTACAGAGTTACTTAGAAAAATTAATGAGACATTAACTGCTTTTATTCAAGGACAACTGTTGGTGAGTTTTGTTCTAGGAATCTTATTATTTATCGGGTACTTAATTATAGGACTGAATTATTCATTGACCTTAGCACTTATTGGAATGGTTTTAAACGTAATTCCATTTCTAGGTCCGTGGATGGCGGTTATCCCAGCTCTCATTGTTGGTGTCATCCAAGATCCTATTATGATCATTTGGGTAGGATTGATTACGATCATTGCTCAACAACTTGAGAGTACATTCATTTCACCAAATGTGATGGGACGTGCATTAAAACTTCATCCATTAACAGTCATTACAGTTATTTTGGCCGCTGGAAGTATTGCGGGATTCCTTGGTATTCTGTTTGCGGTGCCATTCTACGCCGTGATGAAAACCATTTATGTACATTTCTATCACACGTATCGGGAGTCCAAAAATAAAAAAGCATTCCATATGGATAAACAGTGAGTGGATAAATTCCGTCATTACCAAAACTAGCTATTTCAATTCAACATATCATTTCGAGTGGCCCAGTGGAACTATATGTTGTATTAACGTAGCATAACAAAGATATGATGAATTTTATTCGTTCTTGAAAACATGTTATGATGGATGTGCTTGAAGCTTTACCCTTACGAATTAAAGGAGGTTTTCACAAATGACGAAAGAACAACTAGAAGCTACATTGGATGCATTAAAATCCGATTATGTACGTATACAGGAAGACTTAGAAAAACTCGTGTTTGTCGGCGGGAGAGAATCTTCTGCTGAAGAGCAATTGATTCGATTAGAAAAGGAAATTGCTGAGGTTCGAGAACAATTGGAGCAGTTTGAATAAAGACTAAATACAGACCAAAAGAGTGAAATGATGGATGAACTACCATCATTTCACTCTTTTTTTATCACACAGAGCATTTATTTGTATTGTTGCTCAACAGACTGAATCCACGCTTCTTTTCCTTCTGTATATGCTCTTACATCTTCAGGATAGGATGTAGCTAATTTCTTTTTTAGTTGCTCATATTCTTTTGCTAGTCCCCGATTATTTTTAAGGGTATCTCTAAAGTGCACATGGCGATTCCACCAGTCTCCTTTGTGTTCTACTACGTGTAAATAATGTGTTCTTCGTAAATCAGGAAGTGCTGGAAATTTAGCGAATACAACTTTTCCTTTTTGCTCAACAAATTTTAGTGGATAATACTTTTCTTTCGCTAATGCTTGTTTGTCAAAATATTGTACGTCTTCCAAGTTGGTTACGCCTATCAATATATCTATGACAGGCTTGGTCGCAATCCCACCGATAGCTGTACTCCCAAAGTGTTCGATCGCAACGATATCCTTACCAATAATGGACATCAGTCGTTCCTTTTCGGATGTAAATTCATCCACCCACTTTTCTTCAAAAGGTACTAATGTGACTTCTGTTTGATTGACTCCTTGCATCATTCCCCATCTCCCCTTTCTTCTATATGTAGTATATGGGAAAGACAGGGTTATTTGCAGTCTGTTTTTTCTTTTGGAGTTCCTGTATAATAGAAGTAAGATATTTCCATCGTGACCGTTTGAGAGGTGCTGGAGCCGGGACGGGAACATTGGACCGTCTATCGTGACCGTTTGGGAGATGCGAGAGCCGAAACGGGAACATTGGAGCGCCCAGCGTGACCGTCTGGGACGTGCGAGAGCCGGAACGGGAACATTGGACCGTCTATCGTTACCATCTGGGAGATGCGAGAGCAGAAACAGGAACATTAGAGCGTCTATCGTGACCGTTTGGGACGTGCGAGAGCAGAAGCAGGAACATTAGAGCGTCTATCGCGACCGTTTGGGACGTGCGAGAGCAGAAGCAGGAACATTAGAGCGTCTATCGTGACCGTTTGGGAGATGCTGGAGCTCAAACGGGAACATTGGACCGTCTATCGTGACCGTTTGGGAGATGCTG
>DATGUV010000109.1:0-16655 GCA_035301025.1 Bacillota bacterium
GGAGCCCATACCCCTGCAGCATTTACTACTTTTTTCGCAGTAAATGTTCCACGAGTTGTTTCAATATGAAAATCTTCATCTTTTGTAATATTTGTTACTTCAGAAAATGTTTGTAGTTTTAAACCGTTTTGTTTTGCTTTATCAATCAGTGAATAACAGAACAAGTACGGGTTTATGAGTGAATCTGTTTCACACTCAAGTCCACCAGGAATATCGTGAGCAAAGTATGGTGATTCATTACGAATATCTTTTTGATCTAGAACGTTAAATTTAAGTCCAGCTTCATTTTGTGTTTTTACCCATTCGGTTGCAGCTTCCATTTCGTCATCCGTATCACAGACAAGAATACTACCTAGTTCACGGTATTCAAACGGAAGATCAAGCTCCTTTTTCAGATCAATGGTTAACTCTTGGCTTTTTAAAGACATTTGACTATCAAAACCTGGATCTTTGTCCACGATTGTAACGTTTCCATCACATCTTGAAGACGTACCGCTAGCGATATCATCTTTCTCAATTAACATACAGTCGACTCCAGCTCTAGCTAGATAATAAGCGACTGCACAACCAACAATACCTCCACCAATGATGGCTACTTCTGCATGACTGTTATTTGCCACTTTAAAATCCTCCTTGTGCATTTAATGAATTTCATTACATTTATCTATGAAAACGAGTATGAAATTCATTCACGTTGTAAAATTGAACATACTATTTTATAATAGCTAAACAGTAGTACTATGTTTTCAATTTAATGTAACATTAAGTGTAAATCTATTCTATCATATATGATAGAATTGTATTGAATGAAATGCTATATTTTTATGATTATTTATTCTTGAATTTACTTTATTTAAAATTTACCAGAGGAATAAGGGGGCAACACCGATGGATGACATGATTGTTTGCAGATGTGAAGAAGTATCATTAAAAGACCTTGTCGACACAGCAAATAAGTATAATTGTTCTGCTCGTGAAGTTAAACTTCGTACGCGTGCAGGAATGGGCTATTGTGGTGGACGAACATGTAGACCGGCAGTAGATGCTGTACTACAAGATGCTACAGGAGAAAAACCAAGAAACGATGTACCTTTAAAAGTACAACCTCCTGTAAGGCCAATGGCTCTTTCAAAGTTAGGAGGAAAAGATCGAAATGAAGAATAATCGAATTGTAGATCATCCTGTGTTAGGAAAGTTAGAGGATCGTAAAGAAATTACATTTACATTTGATGGGAAAGAATATACTGGATTTGAAGGGGATACTGTAGCTTCAGCATTGCTTGCTCATGGTATTCGCACCTTACGTGTGCATGAAGAATCTAAGAAACCGCGTAGTATTTACTGCAATATCGGTCATTGTTATGAGTGTCGTGTAACAGTAGATGATGTAAGAGGAGTGCGTGCTTGCTTAACTCCAATTCGTGAAGGGATGGCTGTGGATAGCGGGAAAGGATTGCCAAGTCCGTTAAATCCTTCTATTCCGCCAGAAGAACTTCCTCGGACATATGCCGAATACGAAGAAAAATCAAAAGAAACACGAGGTGATACAGATGCATGACGTTGTAATTATCGGTTCAGGACCAGCAGGACTTTCTGCAGCAATATCTTGCAGGGAAAATAATTTAGAGGTTGTTGTTGTGGATGAATTCCCAAAAGCAGGCGGGCGCTTACTTGGGCAATTGCACCAGGAACCAACAGGTGAGTGGTGGAATGGAATTAAAGAAACAGAAGCATTGCTAGAACGTGCCAACGCATTACAAACAGATATTCGTCTAGAAGTATCTGTATACCATGTGGAAAAAAATGATGAGACATTTAAAGTGTATACGAATAAAGGAACGATTGAATCTAAAAATGTGTTAATTGCAACTGGAGCAGCTGAAACAGCAGCACCTATTCCTGGTTGGACGTTGCCTGGTGTCATGTCTATTGGAGCGGCACAAGTAATGACAAACGTACATCGGGTTAAAGTTGGAGAAAAAGGAATTGTAGTAGGTGTTAACGTCCTTTCTGCAGCAATTGCACGTGAAATGCAGTTGGCAGGAGTGAACTTACATAGTATGGCTCTTCCTGCAGCAAATATCGTGACAGGAGATCAATCCAACCCGAGGAAGGTGATGGATGCACTTGCACGAATTGCTCACTTAGCACCGTCTAAATTTATTCAATTTGGAAGTCGCTTTGCACGAGCCAGTTCATTTGTTCGAAATACAGCAGTGAAATTCTTCCCACCAGGTGGTGTAAAGATGTGGGGAATGCCTGTTCATATTCGGAAGGCAATTTTATCCATTAATGGAGAAGACAAAGTGGAGTCCGTGACAATGTGTAAAGTTACTACTGACGGAGCTCCAATTGCGGGTACCGAAGAGGAAATCGATGTGGATTTCGTCTGTATTGCTGGAGGACTATACCCATTAGTTGAACTTGCGGCAGTGATGGGAGTTCCATTTAAGTATATTGAAGAACTCGGTGGACATGTTCCTGTGCATAATGAACAAATGGAAACACCTATTGAAGGATTATATGTTGCAGGGAACATTACAGGAATCGAAAGTGCAAAAGTTGCTGGAGCTCAAGGGACTGTCGCAGGCTATTCCATTGCTAAACATGCTCTTGGAGATGAAGCAATTGGTGAACATGTTAAAAACTCGATGGAACAGGTTAAAACGGTTCGTGCCAATGCATCGATTCAATTCCATCCGAAAATTGATCAAGGACGTGCACGTATTGCCGAATCCTTTGAAGTGAATCATTCCTAGGGCATTTCCAGAATGATTGATGGATAAAAACTCATAAAAAAGCGTTTCTCGTATGCACTTTTTACAGAAACGCTTTTTCTTTTTTAAAAAGCTTTATGAGAAAAAATGATACGTACGGTTCGATAAAAATGTGAATCATGGTATAATATACATAAGCAAAAATTTTGACTTTATGTTTGTGTACACATTGTTTTTTTCATGAACACGGATCAGAAAGACGGGCACTTCTTCTTTTCGTGTAGTTCAGTAGTATTCGTTAAAAATGTTGTTCAAGAAAATCATTTTGTTAATAAATGAATGTGTACCTAATGAAAAGGAGAAGAAACTTGTGACCGGACATTTTATTACTATGGAAGGTGGAGAAGGAGCAGGAAAGACGACTGTTCTTCACCGAGTTAGTACCAAATTAAAGGAAAAGGGTTATGATGTCATCACGACGAGAGAACCTGGTGGGATTGCGATTTCTGAGGAGATTCGTCACATTATTTTAGACCCATCCCAAACATCTATGGACGGCCGCACAGAAGCATTGCTATATGCAGCTGCACGTAGACAACATCTAGTAGAACGTGTCATACCTGCTTTGGAGCAAGGGAAAATAGTCCTTTGTGATCGGTTCATTGACAGTAGTTTAGCGTATCAAGGGCATGCTCGAGGACTTGGAATTAATGAAGTCTTCTCCATTAATGAATTTGCGATTCAAGAATGTATGCCAACGTTAACATTATTACTGGATATTGATCCGGTAGAAGGATTAAAAAGAATTGCAGCGAATAAAGAACGAGAACAAAATCGTCTCGACTTAGAAAAAATGTCTTTTCATGAACGAGTGTATGAAGGATATGATATTGTTGCAAAGAAATTTCCCAAACGTATTCATAGGATCAATGCAAATGATCATATAGATGTAGTAGAACAAGCAGTCTATGAAAAGATTATCCATTATTTGAAAAAGAACGATTGCGAAGGGAGGGAAAAGGTATGAAACTAATTATCGCTGTTGTCCAAGACAAGGATTCCAACCGTCTCATTGATGCTTTAAGTGGAGAAAACTTCCAAACGACAAAACTTGCAACAACTGGTGGTTTTTTAAAAGAGGGGAACACGACTCTTATGATTGGTTGTGAAGATGCATATGTTGATGAAGCGTTAAATATTATTCGTGATAACTGTTCACAGCGGGAACAAATGGTTGCCCCTATTTCACCAATGGGTGGAAATGCAGATTCATACATTCCAAAGCCTGTGAAGGTGGAGGTTGGAGGAGCGACAGTATTTATTCTCCCAATCGAATCATTTTTCCAATTTTAAAAGTAAGAAAACACGGAGTGAATTTCATCATTACTACAAGTATCTACTTGAATACAACATGTAGTTTCAAGCGTCTTAACGGAACTACATGTTGTAGTAAAGTAGCATAAAATACGTATGATGAAATTCATTAAACTGTCAACGTAGTTTCTATGATAAGCTAAGTTGACAGCATGTTTTATCACGAATTAACGATGAGTCAATACCCCACTGAATAAAGTTTTACTTTATATATAGGTAGAAGGAGAACTGAATGATGAAAATAGGCCAGGATATACACTCCCAATTGGATCCCCAAAAGCGTCCTACTTCCCAGCAAGGAAACCAACCCTTTAAACAAATTATGCAGACACAAACAACGAACATTCAACAAAGTCAACTCCATCATTTAATGCAAGATATCCAAGTGCAAGGAAGTACGCTGGCTCGTTTTCGCACGATTCGTGAAGTTGTTAAATTTAAACGACTTGTGAAGCGCTTTTTAGAAGAAGCTGTGAAACAAGGGTTAGATGTGGAGCGAACCCACCATTTTCAAATGGATGGAACCCCGCAACAATTAACACTTGTGAAAGAAATGGATGAGAAACTCATCGAACTTACAGAAGCAGTCATGAGTGAAGAGGAACGTACGATTGATTTATTAGGTCTTATCGGTGAAATTAAAGGTCTATTAATGAATGTATATACATAATTTACGAGCAGAAGGATGAGAAAGAATGGAAACATGGGAACGTGTCAGTGAAAAACAGCCAGTAGCTAGTAAGATTTTAAGGAATAGTTTGCAAAAGGATCGTATTTCCCATGCGTACTTACTTCAAGGTGGACGAGGGACGGGGAAGAAGTCTCTTGCAACATTATTTGCAAAAACATTATTTTGTACGAATAAAGTAGGCATTTCTCCGTGTGAAACATGTCATGTATGTAAACGAATCTCTTCACATAATCATCCAGATGTTCACTGGATTGAACCTGATGGACAATCCATTAAAATTGAACAGATCCGTCAACTGCAAGCGGAATTTACGTATTCTGGACTGGAGTCCGAACAAAAAGTATATATTTTAACGGCTGCTCATACGCTCACGGTTAATGCGGCGAATCGGTTGTTAAAGTTTTTAGAAGAGCCGAATAAACAGACTACAGCTCTTTTGTTAACAGAAAATAGTGGGCAGATTCTCCCGACGATTCGCTCCCGTTGTCAGCTCATTGATTTACAACCTTTAAATGAAGAGTCTTTTAGAAAAAGACTGGAAAAAATTGGTATACAAGCGTCTGAAACGGCGTTGTTAAGCACATTAACCAATGATTTAGAGGAAGCTAAACAATTTAGTCAAGATGAGTGGTTTGCGCAAGCGAGAACGATAGTGTTACAATTGATTGACATGTATACTACATCTGAAACAGATGTTTTTTTATACATCCATCAACAATGGCTTCCACATTTTCAAGAGAGAGAACAACAAAATCTAGGGTATGATTTGTTGATGATTGCTTTTAAAGATGTATTATATGCACATATGCGTATGGACGATTCCCTCGTGTTGTTTAAAACAGGAGATGAAAAACTCATGCGTGCTCTTCGTCGATTTACGGCGAGAGAAGTGTCAAAGGTGTTACGGGCAATTCTTGAGGCAAAGCGGAAATTGCAACAAAACGTCCATCCTACATTAGTGTTGGAACAATTAACACTTCATATATAGAGGTGAAAAAGATGATAGAAGTAGTCGGAGTAAGATTTAAGAAAGCAGGAAAGATATATTATTTTGACCCATGTGGGCTTGATATTTTAATAGATAGTTATGTGATTGTGGAGACAGTGCGTGGTGTTGAGTTTGGGAAAGCTGTCATGAACAATCGCCAAGTGGATGAAGAGGATGTCGTACTTCCTTTAAAGAAGGTTAAACGGATCGCCACAGAACGTGATAAGGAAACGGTACGAGAAAATAGTCGACAAGCAAACATTGCATTTGATACATGTGTGGAGAAAATTGCCACGCATAAACTAGATATGAATCTAGTAGAGGTAGAATATACCCTTGATCGCAATAAAATTATTTTTTATTTTACAGCAGATGGACGAGTTGACTTTAGAAACTTAGTAAAGGATTTGGCAGCAATTTTTAAAACTCGCATTGAACTTCGTCAAATTGGAGTACGAGATGAAGCGAAAATGCTTGGAGGAATTGGGCCATGTGGCCGAATGCTTTGTTGCTCAACGTTTTTAGGGGATTTTGAACCTGTTTCCATTAAAATGGCAAAAGATCAAAATTTATCCTTAAATCCTGCAAAGATATCTGGATTATGTGGACGACTTATGTGTTGCTTGAAGTATGAAAATGACGCATATGAAGAGGCGAAACATGAGCTGCCTGATATGGGTGAGCGCATTGAAACATCTTATGGAAACGGAAAGGTAGTCGGTTTAAATATGTTAGAAAAGCTTGTACAAATCGAAATACCTGAAAAAGAACGAGTGATAGAATATACGCTTGATGAATTAATGGATGAAGGAATCATTTCCATGCAAGCCACAAAGTAGTGGGGTGTAATGAGGCGTGAGCAAACGACAAATTTTTGATCAAGTATCAGATATGGAAAAGCAAATCGGTGAATTGTATGAACAGCTAGGTGATTTGAAAAACCAATTAGCAGAATTACTGGAATCAAATCACCGTTATGAGATGGAGAATCATCATTTGCGGAACCGCCTTGATAAAGAACAGGCGGAAAATGAATCATTAGAGAAGCCAGAGCCAGCGAGTGATATTCCTGGAGAAGGGTATGATAACTTGGCACGGCTTTATGAAGAAGGATTTCATATTTGTAATTTAGAGTTTGGAAGCCCTAGACAAAATGAAGACTGTATTTTTTGTTTAGATTTTTTAAGTAAAACGAAATAAAATGATTCCTAGCAACTGCCTCTCTACATACGTACAATTGAGAGGCGGTTTTTTTCGTGAAAGGAATATGGAGGTTAGGTCGTGGTACAATTAATAGGAGATGAACGATTGGATTACTTGCTTGCTAGTGATGAGATGCAAATTATTCAGAGCCCGACGGTGTTTTCGTTTTCTTTAGATGCATTATTACTCGCTCATTTTACTTATGTCCCCATTAAAAAGGGGCGTATATTGGATTTGTGCTCAGGAAATGGTGTTATTCCATTGTTGCTATCAAGACGAACGCAGGCACATATTACTGGGGTGGAAATACAAGAACGACTATGGAATATGGCGTGTAGAAGTATACATATGAATGGATTAAATGACCAAATATCGATGGTTCATGAGGATTTAAAAAAACTACAATCTACAATCGGTCATAGTTCATTTGATGTCATCACATGCAATCCACCTTATTTTAAATCTCCACAAGCAACAGAGCATAATGATAATGAACATTTTACCATTGCTAGACATGAGGTGTATTGTACCCTAGAGGATGTTGTGAAAGCGTGTAAACTTCACGTGCGCCCAGGTGGGAAAGTTGCGATGGTGCATCGTCCAGAGAGGTTTGTCGATATGATTGTACTCTTTAGGGCTTATGGAATCGAACCAAAACGGGTACAATTTGTATATTCCAAGCAAGGACGAGAAGCAAATACGGTATTAATGGAAGGCACCCGTGATGGGAAGGTAGGTATGCATATGTTGCCACCTTTATATATGTACCGAGAAGATGGAACCTACACAGAAGAAGCGGAGGAAATCATTCATGGGAAATAAAGATGGGCACTTTGTTTATATTTTAGAATGTGTTGATGGGTCACTTTATACGGGATATACAACAAATATTGTGAGGCGCGTGCAGAAGCATAGTACGGGAAAAGGTGCGAAATACACACGTGGTCGAGGGCCTTTTCAATTGCGTTTGTCTGAATCTTATCCAACGAAAGAAGAAGCAATGAAACGTGAATATGCCATTAAGCAAATGACCCGTGAAGAAAAGATCGCGTTAATTGAAAGGAGGTCATATCCAGATGATCCACGTGCAAAAAAGCTTTGATATAACGGATAAAGGAACGTTATTTGTAGTACCGACACCTATTGGTAATTTAGAGGATATGACATATCGCGCTGTTCGGACGTTGCAGGAAGTGTCGGCGATTGCTGCAGAGGATACGCGGAACACACAAAAGCTTCTTGCCCATTTTGATATTCATACGCCTTTGTTTAGCTATCATGAACATAGTACGCAATCTCGTGAGCAATCATGTATAGATCGATTGAAGCGGGGAGAGGATGTTGCTTTAGTCAGTGATGCTGGTATGCCTGTTGTATCTGATCCTGGACAAACCCTTGTTCAAGCGGTTATTGCCGAGAATCTTCCAGTCGTTGTCCTTCCAGGAGCAAATGCGGCACTGTGCGCTCTTGTTGGTTCTGGATTAAGTAGTGATTCCTTTTTATTTTATGGATTTTTACCACGGAAGAAGAAAGAAAAAGAAGAAGTCTTGACAGATTTACTGAAACAACAAGGAACCGTTCTTCTGTATGAATCTCCATTTCGCGTGAAAGATACGGTGCAAGCAATTGGTCATATCTCTACAGACCGAAATATCGTCATTGCTCGGGAGTTGACGAAAAAATTTGAGGAATATATACGTGGAAGTGTCCAGGAAGTGTTGCAATATGTAGAAGAGCACCCACTAAAGGGCGAGTGCTGCATCGTAATTGAAGGATCCACCCGTGAAGCGGAACAAGATTCTTTATGGTGGAGTCATTTATCCATGAAAGAACATGTTACTTATTATATAGAGGAGCAGCATATGCGTAGCAAAGAGGCGATTCAACAAGTAGCGACAGAGCGCAAATTACAAAAGCGTCTTGTATATGATGCTTATCATATTCAATAGATTTTTTGTGTGCACCATTTTACAATGGAAAAAAAGACGAAACATCGTTACAATAATACAATACATGTACATTGATTAGAGAATGAGGAGGCATTTGTGATGACAAATGATCAAAAAACTTTTTATATAACAACTCCAATTTATTATCCAAGTGGTGATTTACATATTGGCCATGCATACTCAACGGTTGCAGGAGATGCAATTGCCCGTTATAAAAGAATACGTGGATATGACGTGCATTATTTAACGGGAACAGATGAGCACGGTCAAAAGATTCAAAAAGCTGCTGAAGAGGCAGGAAAAACCCCACAAGTGTATTTAGATGATATTGTTGGAACCATTCAAGAACTATGGAAAAAACTAAAAATTACGAATGACGATTTTATTCGTACGACAGAAGACCGTCACAAGAAGGTTGTTCAAAAAATATTCCAACGTTTGCTAGATCAAGATGATATTTATTTAGATATGTATGAAGGATGGTACTGTATTTCTTGTGAGGCATTTTTTACAGAGCATCAGCTTGTTGATGGGAAATGTGCAGATTGTGGAAAGCCGGTAGAGCGTGTGAAGGAAGAGTCTTATTTTTTCCGTATGGGGAAATATGCAGATCGTTTATTAGAGTATTATGAAGAACATCCACATTTCATTCAACCAGAAAGTCGGAAAAATGAAATGATCAATAACTTTATTAAGCCTGGCCTAGAAGATTTGGCAGTGTCTCGAACGACTTTTGACTGGGGTATTAAAGTTCCGGGCGATCCAAAACACGTCATTTACGTGTGGATTGATGCATTAACAAACTATATTACAGCGCTGGGATACGGAACAGATGATAATGGGGATTTTAAGAAGTATTGGCCGGCAGATGTACATTTAATGGCGAAAGAAATTGTTCGTTTCCATACGATTTATTGGCCAATTATTCTAATGGCGCTAGATTTACCACTTCCAAAGAAAGTTTTTGCTCATGGCTGGATCTTAATGAAAGATGGTAAAATGTCTAAATCAAAAGGGAACGTCATCGATCCGAATTTCCTTGTAGATGAGTATGGACTTGATGCACTTCGTTATTACTTATTACGAGAAGTTCCATTTGGTTCAGATGGTGTCTTTACACCAGAAGGATTTGTCGAGCGAATCAATTACGATTTAGCAAATGATTTAGGAAACCTACTCAATCGTACAGTAGCAATGATTGATAAATATTTTGAAGGATCTGTACCACCGTTTGAGATGAGTGAAACAGAAGTAGATGCATCCCTTGAAGCAATGATGAAAGAAACGGTAGATCAAGTGGAAAAAGCGATGGACAATATGGAGTTTTCTGTTGCCCTATCAGCTATTTGGAAACTAATTAGCCGAACGAATAAATATATTGACGAAACAACCCCGTGGGCGTTAGCGAAAGATGAAAGGAAGCAAGATCGCCTTGGCAATGTAATGGCACATTTAGCAGAGTCTCTCCGGATGACTGCTATACTGTTGCAACCATTTTTAACAGAAGCACCAAGTAAAATCTTTAAGCAACTTGGAGTTACGGAAGCGTCTCTGCACACGTGGGAAAGCCTAGCTACAATCGGTTCTATTCCTGCAGGAGCAAGGATTGAAAAAGGAGACCCGATTTTTCCAAGACTGGATGCTGAAGAAGAAACAGAGCGTATTAAAGCTCTCATGCAACCATCTAAACCTACTGAAGCACCTGTTCCCGAACAGAAAAAGGAAATTACGTATGATCAATTCATGGATGTAGATTTACGCGTTGCAGAAGTTTTAGAAGCAGAACATGTGAAAAAGACGGATAAACTTATAAAAATGCAATTGGATATAGGCTCAGAAACGCGCCAAGTGATTTCAGGAATTGCCGAATTTTATAAAGCAGAAGAATTAGTCGGTAAAAAAGTTATTTGTGTCACCAATTTAAAACCAGTAAAATTACGTGGTGAAATGTCAGAAGGAATGATTCTCTCCGGAGAAGATGCTGAAGGAAATCTCGTACTCGCTACAGTTGAAGCAGACTTACCAAATGGATCTGTTGTAAAGTAACAAAGAAGGAATTTATGCGTGAATGTCGGAATTTGCATGTACCGTAATGTCCATAAAATACAATGATGTACAGCATGGTATTTATGGACGTCGCGGTTTTTTTCTATTGTGAGCTAGACTAGGCAATACTTTTCTGTAAAGGAGTTGTTCGGAAATGTTTGATACACATGTACATTTAAATGCGCGTCAGTTTGCAGATGATCGTGAGGAAGTGATCCAGCGAGCTTTTGATACTGGCGTTCATTATATGACGGTTGTAGGGTTTGATGATGAGACAATCCCTCTAGCAATTGAATTGGCGGAAGAATATGAGACGATTTATGCAGCTGTTGGTTGGCATCCTGTTGACGCAATTGATTTTACACAAG
Source organism: Bacillota bacterium (assembly GCA_035301025.1). Classification (GTDB taxonomy): domain Bacteria; phylum Bacillota; class Bacilli; order Bacillales; family Amphibacillaceae; genus CALAMD01. Next base: position 11,337 of record DATGUV010000109.1, read on the forward strand.
AAAAATATGACTGGTTAAAACAATTAAGTGCACATCCAAAAGTCGTTGCGCTCGGTGAAATGGGGCTTGATTATCACTGGGACACATCTCCTAAAGATGTGCAAAAGAACGTCTTTACACAACAAATTGCCCTTGCTAAGGATGTCCAAATGCCTATTATTATTCATAATAGGGAAGCGACTGAAGATGTCATTCAAATATTACAAGAAGAAAATGCCCAGGAAGTAGGCGGAATTATGCATTGTTACAACGATTCCGTTGATTATGTGGATACATGTTTAGACATGAACTTTTACATCTCTCTAGGGGGTCCTGTTACGTTTAAGAACGCACCTTTACCAAAAGAAGTTGCGACATATGTCCCACTTGATCGTTTGCTGATCGAGACAGATGCACCATTTTTAGCCCCCCATCCGAACCGAGGTAAGAGAAATGAACCAGCTTTTGTATCCTATGTAGCGGAACAAATTGCTCATTTACGACAGATGTCCGTAGAAGAAGTGATTCAAGTGACGACGAAAAACGCCAAAAGAGTTTTTAATATAAAATAAACGAAGCAAAAACAAGTTTTTCTGTAACATGAATGTAATAAAACGTGTGACTTTTGTCATTTTAGCAAGGGGGTACTTGTACCTCTTTGCTTTTTTTATAGATATCTTATAAAAGGACCCTCTCTTTAAACGTTGATTGTACAATGTCCTTAGCCTATTTTAAAAAGTAGTTCAACAAGCTTATGGAATGTTACTTAACTGTAAAGGAATCGTAACCGCCCAGCCTTTGACTTGAATGTTCGTTCTTGACTATAATCGAGTGAGACATTAAGGAGGCAAGAGCATGAAGTTTTTATCAAGGCTAGGATCAGTTAAAAAGCTGATTATACCAGTAGTGGGGATTGGAGCACTCATTGTATTTGCAACATTATTCTTATACGATGTAACACAAGCAACAGTCGATATTACCCACGATGGTGAAACGCAAACAGTAAAAACGCATTCCAATAGCGTCGCCGATCTATTTGAAGAAGTCGGCATCGAAGTTGGGGAACATGACAAATTGTCCAATCGAATGAATGACTCCATTGAAGATGGAATGGAAATTGACATTCAAACAGCTACTCACGTCATTATAACGATAGATAATATTACACATGAATTTTATACTACAGCTGATACGATTGAACAACTTTTCCAAGAGGAAGGAATTTCCTTTTCAGATCGTGACATTGTTTCTCATGCATTAACAGAACCGATTGAAGAAGACCTTGAATTTGTAGCAACAACTGCAAATGAAATGGTAATCAACGATGGAGGAGACGAGGTTGCTATCTGGTCAACAGGTGAATCAGTTGATGACCTACTGAAAAACAACGGAATTAAACTAAACAAACATGACCGTCTGTTGCTTGGAAATGAAGAAGATGGTGAATTACCACTTACCATTGTTCGCGTAGATAAGAAAGTAAAAGAAGTGGAGAAATCAATTCCTTTTGAAGAAGAGGAACGTGAAGATGATACCCTTGAGAAAGGGAAAACAAAAGTAATTTCTGAAGGTAAAGAAGGTACAATTCTAGAAACGCATGAAATTACATTGGAAAATGGTAAAGAAGCAGACCGCTCGATTGTTGAAGAAGAAGTTCTTCAGGAGAGTGAATCTCGTGTTGTTGCTGTTGGAACGAAGGAGCCAGAAGTTGTCACACTTGCTGAGTCAACTCCGAAACAAGAATCTAAACCAAAGTCTTCGTCAAAGCCTAAGCAAAAAGAGAAGTCCTCAGAACCGTCTGGTGGGAAAACTTTCACTATGAGTGCTTCAGCATATACCGCTAACTGCACAGGTTGCTCAGGGATTACTGCAACAGGTATTAACCTAAATGCGAATCCGAATATGAAAGTTATTGCTGTTGATCCAAGTGTTATTCCACTGGGAACAAGAGTGTGGGTAGAAGGATATGGAGAAGCGATTGCTGGAGATACTGGCGGTGCCATTAAAGGAAACCGGATTGATATCCACGTACCGACAAAGGCAGAAGCTCTGAACTATGGACACCAAACAGTAACTGTAAAAATTCTTGACTAATATACATGAACAGTAGGTACACCCTACCCATAATAGATAGGAGAAATGCTCTTCCCGTGATACGATGGGGAGAGCATTCTTTTTTTAAAAATGACTTTAGAAAAGAGTGAATATATGTGGAAAAGGTCAGAGAAGTGATCGTAGTTGAAGGAAAATCTGACAGTGTAAAAATAAAGCAAGCAGTTGATGCAGATACGATCGAAACAAATGGGTCTGCTATTCATCAAAATACATTAACATTGATCCGTCATGCACAGCGTAAACGAGGAGTCATTATTTTTACGGATCCTGATTATCCAGGAGACCGCATACGCAGTATTATTGAAGAGGCTGTTCCAGGCTGTAAACATGCTTTTTTACAACAAAGCCAAGCAAGATCAACGAAGAAAAAAGGTGTGAGTTTAGGGATTGAACATGCTTCTATTCAAGATATTCAAGAAGCATTAGCTGGGGTGTATGAGCGTACACATACGTATGGAAGCTGGGCGACAAAGGATGATCTTGTGCGCTATGGACTAATCGGCAAGCCACATTCCCGCATATTACGGGAAAAAGTGGGAACAATATTGCAGATTGGTCACCCAAATGGCAAACAGTTATTAAAGCGTTTAGCAATGTTTCAAATCACTCAAGATGAAATTGAAGACGCGTTGATTCAAGTAGGGGGAGAAACAAATGGGGAATAAAAAGATGATTGCGACTCCATCAAAGACAAGAGAGATTATCGAGAAGAATTCGTTTTTCTTTAAAAAGAGTTTAGGCCAAAACTTTATTGTAGATACAAATATTTTAGAAAATATGATTCGCTCTGTTGGGATTGATCAATCTGCTGGTGTTATTGAAATTGGACCAGGAATTGGTGCGTTAACCGAACAATTAGCGATTCATGCAGATCGTGTACTTGCTTTTGAAATTGACGATCGCTTGCTTCCTATTTTAGATGAAACATTAAAAGACTATTCAAATGTAACGATTTTGCATGAAGATATTTTACAAGCGCGTGTAGGTGAGCGGATAAAAGAGTTTTTTGAACCGGATCAACCTGTGTTTGTCGTTGCAAATTTACCTTATTATATAACGACCCCGATTGTAATGAAATTATTAGAAGAGCACGTTCCCTTTCACAGTATAACAATCATGATCCAAAAGGAAGTCGCCGAACGCATTGCTGCAACCCCTGAGAGTAAGCAATATGGATCATTGTCGATTGCTGTGCAGTACTATACAGAGCCTGAACTTACGATGGTTGTTCCGCCTTCTGTTTTTATGCCTCGGCCGAAAGTGGATTCAGCGGTATTAGAACTTAAGAAAAGGAAGCAGCCTCTTGTTCATGTGGAAGATGAGGAGTACTTTTTCGCCCTTGTGCGTGGGTGCTTTGCACAAAGAAGAAAGACTGTCCATAATAATTTAGCAAATTATTTTAAGAAAACATACAGTAAAGATGACATTCGTGAAGTGTTGCAAACAATAGAGATTGACCCGAGTCAGCGGGCGGAGTCTATTTCTATTGAAAAGTTTGCTTCTCTTGCGAATGTATTTTACGAAAAAGAACAAGAGAATGCCTAAAAGAATGTAGACTGTTCACCTTTGATGGTAGCATTTTTCATATTATATTTCGTCGTAAAGCGTGTTGGGGAAATTGAAGGATTGTATGAACACATGTGTTACGTGTGCCATATCATACTGCAAAGGACGAAAAAAGAGGTGAACAGATGCAAATAAAAGTAGGAAATGTCGTTACACGAATTTCATATCATCATGATTTGCATTTTACAGTCCATGCAGTGAAAGAGGAAAAGGCGATTTTACATGGAGTTGATTACCGGTTAGTCGCCCATGCGCCATTAAGTGATCTTGTTCTTGTATCCGAACGGGAAATCGATGAACAGGCGAAAAATAGAAAACAACAAGAAGAAACGTCATATAGGCTTTTTAGACAAGATTTTAAACTTATGAAGGAAAAGCGTACCTATGATTCAACAGATGCCTATACAGAGGATGTAACCTTTTTTCAGCTTCCAACGAAGGTGCTTCACATTGATGGAGATGAGATGTATTTACGAAAGTGTATAGCGTTATATAAAAGAATGGGTTTACACGTACATGGTGCACATATTTCAGAGAATGAGATGGCCAGCGACTTAGGTGCAATGATTAAGAAGGTTCAACCACGGCTCCTTATTATCACAGGGCATGATGCATACTCAAAAAACCTTGGACATAAAAGCAATTTGCGTTCTTATCGAAACTCAAGGCATTTTGTAGAAGCGGTTCGTGCTGCACGAGAGGTGATTCCAGATGTGGATCAGCTCGTTATTTTTGCGGGAGCATGTCAGTCCCATTTTGAAGCGCTTATTCGAGCGGGTGCAAATTTTGCCAGTTCGCCATCTAGAATTAATATCCATGCACTGGACCCTGTATTTGCTGTTGCCAAGATTGCCTACACGTCATTTATGGAACAAGTGAATATATGGGATGTGCTCCGAAATACTTTTACGGGAGAGAAGGGTATTGGTGGAATTGAAACGAGGGGATTACTTCGCACAGGGATGCCATTTATTGAAGAAGAACATGAAAAAAGTGATGAAAAAAGTTGAAAGCGATCACATACGGTCAATTGTCGAAAAACTGTCACAAAATCTAAATTAAAAGGTTGACATACTTTTTCAATTATTGATATAATTGAGTGTTTTATTTGACTTTGAAACAAGCATATGTTACAATTGTTTCACGAGGTGGTACAGTGAAAACATTAATCGATATTAAGCAAAATCTTGAAGGTCAGATTGGTAAACGATTAGAGTTAACTGCGAATGGTGGTAGAAGAAGAACAGTAATTCGCTCTGGGGTATTAGCTGAAACATATCCTGCCGTTTTCGTAGTCGAGCTTGACCAGGAAGAAAATGCATTCGAACGTGTTTCATACAGTTACGCTGATGTATTAACTGAAGCAGTAGAATTGAGTTTTTATGATGATGTAACAGAACCCGTCGCTTCAGAATAAGAATGTTTAGTTACACAAGAGAAGGAACAAACACTTTTTTCTTGTAGCTAGAATGTTTCTAGCTACGCAGTACATAGGATGACCATACAAACATAGAAGATACATGAAAAAATTGGTTTCATTTGAAGGGCGTTTCCTTTTAAATGAAACCAATTTTTGTCTGTGTAATATTACTTCATTAGGAAAAGATACAAATGTCGTAAAAAATAACAAGTTGAAGGGAGATGTTCTTTCATGGGAAG
>DATGUV010000110.1:0-7947 GCA_035301025.1 Bacillota bacterium
CTTTCTTCCGGTGAATTATGGTTATATTAGCTTTAGAACATCTCGCATATCTGCAAACATGTACGTCGGATTGTAGCTTTCTAAAAAATCTTTTCCTTTGTGTGACCATTCTACCCCTGCAGTGCGAATTCCAGCATTATGCCCTGCTTCAATGTCTTGATAGTTATCTCCAACCATTAATGTAGATTCACGCTTCGCATCTAATAATCCCATTGCATGTACTACAGATTCAGGATGTGGCTTTGCGTGCTCAACATCATCAAAAGCAATTAAATGTTCAACATAAGGTGCTAACCCAGTAAATGTAAGTCCATGTTTAGCTACACTATGCATTTTTGAAGTCACTACTGCAATTCGAACATCGGCTTCTTGCAATGCTTTTAATGTTTCCTTAACATGGGGGAACACTTTGACATATCTATCATGATGTTCTATGTTGTGCTCCCGGTAGATTGTTACCATTTCCTCCACTCGATCAGGCAAGTAAGCTCTGAAGGTGTCTACAAGTGGTGGTCCATTAAACGCCAACATTTCTTCATTGGTAAAAGCAAATCCAAATTGTTCGAATGTATGTGCAAAAGATGCTGCAATAAGTTTATTTGTATCAATTAATGTGCCATCTAAATCAAATAGTACCGTGCGAATGTTCATTCATCTTTTCCTTTCTTTTCTTTGCATCGATTCGATTCCAAACAAATGAAACCGCTACTGTTAAAATTATTGCTGTTGTAAGTCGAATCAATAGTAAGGGCCATACAGGAATGCCTAGCGGAATGAAAACAACTGTATCTTCCACAACAGCATGACATGCCACTAAAAATAACATGGCTAAGTACATATCTTTTTTCGATACACCATCTTCTTTTACTGCGTGGATCATTAACCCTGCCCCATAAGCAAGACCAATGGTTAGTCCTGTAACTAGTGTCATGGATGTATTTCGACTAACACCTAATACCTTCGTCAAAGGCTCCAATCGGTTCGATAATGTTATTAAAAATCCTTTTTCCCGTAGAAATTGCATAATAATCATTAAAAGAATAACGATAATAGCGAGCTGAATAATTGCACCAATTGCCTTTTTCAAACCAGCGAGGACAATCATCCCCCAACTGTCTAATGCAACATCCTGCGTACCAATCATACCGTACTTCGCCATTTCAATTCCACCATTCCACGTTACATTTATAATCATAGCAGCAATAAGTGCTAAAGATACGCGAATGGCTGAAATAAGAAATCCATTGACTCCTACTTTTCCTGCAACAGTTGATTCAATAATTAAATTATGGGAAAAAGAGAGCATAACTGCCATAATGAATACTTCTTTAACGGTAAAATCAAAAGAAATGATTGCTGCGATTCCAGCAAATAAATTCAGTGCATTCCCAAGAACTAACGGAACAGCCGCTTCTCCTGGGAGTCCAATCATCTCCATCATTGGACGTAAAAAGTCAATGATCCATGGAAGTACTGGTGTATGTTGTAAAATCGTTACAAGCAGTGTGATGGGGAAGATAACCTTCCCCAATGTCCATGTAACGTTTATTCCTTGATGTAATCCGCGCTTTAAAATTCCATTCACTGATCATTCACTTACTTTCATGATGTTTATTTATTCTTGGTAGGTACTTTTTTACCGTTGTAATAACGATCTGCTTTTCCAGAAACTTTCCGATAAATCATTAGTCCAATTGCTCCAACAATTAACAGAATGGAAAGAGCTCTTGCTGCTTGTAAGGTTGTGCCAAATACGTATAAACTATCTGTACGCATTTCTTCGATGAAAAAGCGTCCAACAGAATACGTCCATACATATGTTAGGAAAATGACACCACGTAATGGATTGTATTTACGTAATAAGAGCAATCCTATAAATATCAGGACATTCCAAACAGACTCATATAAAAATGTTGGATGGTACATAACCCCATCAATACACATTTGGTTCGTAATAAAATCCGGTACGTACTGTAAGAAATTATTATATGCTGCTTCTGAAACAGGTCCACCATGTGCCTCTTGGTTCATGAAGTTTCCCCAACGACCAATGGCTTGTCCTAAAATTAAACTCGGCGCAATAATATCTGCCAGTTGCCAAAATGAAATTTTACGAATTCTTGTATACACAATGGCTGTTAACACAGAACCAATGAGTGCTCCGTGAATGGCAATTCCGCCTTCCCACACAGCGAATATTTTCCAAAATGGCTGATGAATATATTGATCTGCTTCCATAATAACGTAATATATGCGAGCAGATAAAATAGCAATTGGAATGGCAAATACTAGAAAATCAATAATCATATCTTTATGAAGCCCTAATCGATCTGCCTCTTTAGTGGCAATGTAGAGTCCAAGTAATACACCTGAAGCGATAATAAGTCCATACCAATAAATCGGCAGGGAACCAATTTGGATAAATATCCGATCAAGTGGTTCTGCGGTACATGTCATAAATTATCTTCCTTCCATCGGGTTGTTCTTTTCTTGTTCGATCATTGTTGATAGTCGATCTGCAAATTCAGCTGCAGCATTAATACCAAGGCTCTTTTGTCTAAAATTCATTGCAGCTACTTCGATGATGACTGCTAAATTTTGTCCAGGTCGAACTGGAATAGTGCCTGTTGGAATGGGAACATCCATAATTTCAGTAGTATATTCATCGATGCCTAAGCGGTCATATTCCTTTTGTCCATCCCATTCCTCTATATGAACCATGAATGCTATGCGTTTTTCCTCTAACACAGAGCCGGCTCCAAAAAGCGTTTTTACATTGACGATTCCAACACCACGAATTTCTAATAAGTGTTGAATGAGTGTCGGGGAACTTCCTATTAAACGTTCGTTATCCGTTCGACGAATATCCACTCGATCATCTGCAACGAGTCTATGTCCTCTTTTTACTAATTCTAGAGCAACCTCACTTTTTCCAATTCCACTTTTTCCTCGAATCAGTACTCCTACCCCGTAAATATCGAGCAATACTCCATGTTCTGATGTTGTTGGAGCTAATTCTGCTTCTAAGTAATTTGTTAACGTACTCATCAATCGAGTGGTTGACTGAGTTGACTGCATCAGTGACACATGCTGTTCATTTGCAATATCAATCATTTCACGAGGGATGACAGGATCATGCGTGACAATTATCCCTGGAGTAGAAGACGCGCATATTTTCTTAAAACGCTCTTCTCGTTCTTGCTGTGTTAATTGATTGAAAAAGGTCATTTCTTGTCTACCGATAAATTGAATCCGCTCTTCATGGTAATGTTCAAAATGACCCGCAAATTGCAGGCCTGGACGAGATATATCACTTGTTGTAACTTCCCGATGAAGACCCTCTGCTCCAGCAATAAGCTTTAGTTGTGCATATTTTATAATTTGACTGATTTGTATAGCTGACATCTGCTATTTCCCCCCGATACACGTACAAAACCTGTTTTTTTATTGTAGCATATTAGTGTATGTCACGTCTGTTAATTACTCTTGATGATGGGTTTGTATGCTAGAGCAACTTCCTTACACTTTTTGTTTTAAAACACGAATTAAAAAGTTCATATATGCATTAGATAAATGTCCTCGTAGACGCTACAGCTTGTTTCCAACCACTACACAAAGTTTCTCTTTCTTCAGAGTCCATCTTCGTTTGAAACGTATGATCCGATTGCCACAACTGAGACAATTCCTCTTTATCTTTCCAAAAACCTATCGCTAAACCAGCTAAATATGCAGCACCTAAAGCTGTTGTTTCTTCTATTTTTGCACGCTCCACGTGGGTTTGTAATAAATCGCTTTGAAATTGCATTAAAAAGTTGTTCCTAACAGCACCACCGTCTACACGCAATGTGCGTAACGGTAAATTCGCATCCTTCATCATTGCTTCTAGTACGTCTTTCGTTTGATATGCGATGGACTCTAACGTTGCACGGGTAATGTGTGCCTGAGTTGTCCCACGTGTAAGTCCTAATAAGGAACCTCGTGCTTGGCTATCCCAATATGGACTTCCTAAGCCAACAAATGCAGGTACCATATATACACCATCAGTACTCGTAACAGATGTCGCTAATGCTTCACTTTCCTCAGCAGAATCTATAATTTGAAGACCATCTCTTAGCCACTGAACAGCTGATCCAGCAGTAAAAATGCTACCTTCCAGAGCATATTCTACTTTTCCATCCAGTCCCCAAGCAATGGTCGTTAATAATCCATGTTCTGAATAGACAGGCTTTTCTCCCGTATGCATGAGTAAAAAACATCCCGTTCCATATGTGTTTTTTGCCATTCCTTTATCAAAGCAAGCTTGGCCAAATAAGGCAGCTTGCTGATCTCCTGCAATTCCCGCAATCGGTATTTCTTCACCGAAGAAATGATATGAAGCCGTATGTGCATAAATTTCTGATGATGAACATACCTTTGGTAACATCGCTCGTGGAACAGTTAAGATATCACATAATTCCTCATCCCAACATAATTCATGAATGTTATACAAAAGTGTTCGTGAAGCATTTGTATGATCTGTTACATGCGTAGTATCACCCGATAATTTATAAATGAGCCAAGAATCGATTGTGCCAAACATGATATCCCCATTTTCAGCTTTCTCAAGGGCGCCGTCAACATTGTCTAGTATCCACTTTACTTTCGTCCCACTAAAGTATGGATCAATAAGTAATCCTGTTTTATGTCGGAATAACTCTTCATGTCCAGCAGCACGCAACTCTTCACAGATATCCTCCGTTTGGCGAGATTGCCAAACAATCGCTCGGTAAATTGGTTTTCCCGTTTGTTTATCCCAAAGGACTGTTGTTTCTCGTTGATTTGTAATTCCAATTCCTGCTACTTGACTTGGGTGAACATCTCCTTTTCTAAGAACATCTGCAATACAGGCCAACATAGACGTCCAAATTTCATTCGCGTCATGTTCCACCCAACCAGGTGATGGGAAAAATTGTTCAAATTCCTTCTGTCCCACCGCTACAATCTCTCCAGCGTCATTAAATAAAATTGCTCTTGAACTTGTCGTTCCTTGATCCAATGATAAAATATATTCTTTCTGCATTCTTTCACCTCATTTAAGGAATTAACCAGCACAATAACGTACTCTTCCATTATGATTTATCCTAGCGAAGGATGCCATTCAAGTCAACAGGTTCAATCTTCTCCTCAAGTCTCGTAGTCAAAGCAAAGTACATACACAAAATAATCAAAATTAGCTATTTGAATACAACACGTAGATTCAAGCGCCTGAACGGAACTACATGTTGTATTCAAATAGCATAAAATACGTAAGATGAAATTCATTCATATGTTCAAAAACTTCATAAAAAGAGAGATGCAAGTAGCATCTCCTTTTTATCGAATAGAACGTACTGCACTATTTAAGACCATCGTAATAATAGAGATTAAGATGGATGCAACAATTGCAAGTCCAAAAGAATCAATTTGGAAACCTTCTAGGAAGTTTTCTGTGAGCATTAATACACCTGCATTAATAACGAGTAAAAACAACCCGAAACTTAAAATTGTAATTGGGAGCGTTAAAATGATTAATAAAGGTTTCACGAGAACATTCAAAATAGATAAAATAAACCCTGCAAGTAAAGCTGTTTGAAAGTCTTCCATGTAAATTGAATCAAATATTTGCGCTACTGTAATTAGGGCTAAGGCGTTTAATACGACTGAGATTGCCCAACGAACGAGTAACATTTAACGCACCGTCCCTTCGTTTGGAATAATAATACAAGCAATTAAATAAAGTAATAAACACGTACCAAAGGAGAAGATTACCGCGATTAAAAATCCAGCTCGGACTAAAAATGAATCCAAACTGAAAAATGCTGCAATTCCTCCAAGAACACCCGCAATATATCGGTCACTTCTTGAGCGGTATAACTTTTGCATATTTAAAGCCTCCTAGGTTTTCATAGATCAAGATACACTTTTTTACTATCCATTCAATAAGAATATGAAAGTATCTTTACTATATGCGTGTTTTTCATTATAAACTAGTTTGCTTCATCTTCATAGTTCCAAATGAAAAATTGTTCCTTCCCTAATCTCTTTTCCCAAGTCTTTCTCAGTTCAATAGAGTCTTGGGATGTTCCACTCATGCGTTCAAGCATTCCTTGTGCTTGGGAAGTGTGTTGCATAATTGCTTCTAACTTCTGGTCAAAAATAGGCGAAACATCATGAATAATATGTGGTGCACCTAAATATTCCTCGAAGTTATGAGAAATTGCTGTCGCCCATAATTCAGGACGTGACGCTGCATCATACATTCCTACAGCTTCAATGACCGCCGCTCCTAAAGCATTATGGTCTGGGTGTACTGCATATGGTGGATAATGTGTAATAACGAGCGTAGGTTTTAGTTCATCTAGTATTTCTTTAATATGTGTAGCAACTTCTGTACGGTCTTCAAATTCAATTGTTTTGTCTCGATATCCAAGTAATCGTAAATCAATATCTAAATATTCACAGGCATCTTCTAATTCCTTTTTTCTCAAAGTTGGTAATGTTTCACGATTTGCGAAAGTTGGTGAGCCCATATTGCGTCCCATTTCTCCTAACGTTCCACAAACATATGTAACAGGAATTCCTTTTTCACGATATTCAATAATTGTTCCAGCTGTTCCAAAACACTCATCATCTGGATGAGCATAAATAATAACTACATGTTCTTCCATTGTTCTTGCCACCTTTCTGTTTACTTAACAATCTCTTGTGCAAATGGTTGATCACTAATTTGAAGAGACACCATTACACGTCCTTCAGCATCGTGACCTGCAAGTAATAATGCTCCATTAAATTCTTCAAAGTCTGAAAGTCCTTCTGCATATACCCAACCAAAATCCATTTTAAGTCCTACTCTAAAACTTGCATCATCTTGAACAATTTTTGCTTGGGAAAAGGATATACGAGCATTTCTTATATATGCACCAACGTTTACCGCTTCATTATTAAAATGACTTGCATATGCTCCATTTGTTGTTTCTAAATGAACATATACATCCTTTCCAATCGAGTTTGTTAATATCTGTTGTACTCGCTCTAAATCAATTGGCTTCATATGTATCATTCCTTCCATAATAGCTTTCTTTCATTACATTACATAAAACGTTCACAGTCGTCAAAATTTATGATTCTGTTGACGATTGTGAACGTATGTAATTATTAATATACTTCATGTTTTTTTATGTGTTTGTCCATTCGCTTTCGATCCCGTTCAATGATTTCTTTGACGTAATGACCAGTATATGATTCTTTTACTTCCATGATGTCTTCTGGAGTTCCAGTAGCGATAATTTCACCGCCACCGTCCCCGCCTTCAGGTCCTAAGTCGATGATGTGATCAGCCATTTTAATAACATCTAAGTTGTGTTCAATAATAACAACAGTATCCCCGTTTTCAACGAGTCTCTCAAGCACGTTCATTAATCGTTTAATATCGTCTGCATGAAGTCCAGTTGTCGGTTCATCTAAAATATAAAACGTTTTTCCGTTTGAACGTTTATGCAGTTCACTTGCTAACTTAACACGCTGTGCTTCTCCACCAGAAAGTGTTGTAGCAGATTGTCCGAGTTTAATATACCCTAATCCTACATCTACCATCGTTTGCAGTTTTCGTTTTAGTTTAGGTATATTTGTAAAGAAAGACAAAGCCTCTTCAATGCGCATATCCAACACGTCAGCAATGTTTTTACCTTTATACGTAATATCTAATGTTTCTCGGTTGTACCTTGTACCATGGCAAACTTCACAAGGGACGTAGACGTTTGGCAAAAAGTGCATCTCAATCATATTCACACCTTCACCACGGCATGCTTCACAACGCCCACCCTTCACGTTAAAACTAAAGCGTCCTTTTTTATATCCTCTTACTTTTGCTTCGTTTGTTTGAGCATATACATCACGCACATCATCAAAAACGCTCGTATATGTGGCTGG
>DATGUV010000111.1:0-6164 GCA_035301025.1 Bacillota bacterium
TGGTCCAGAAGGCTTTGACCCATTGTATGAGCTTGCGGACATTTTAGGTGGTGCGGTAGGTGCTTCAAGAGGGGCATGTGACGCAGATTATTGTGATTATTCACTGCAAATTGGTCAAACAGGTAAAGTTGTAACACCTGACTTATACATTGCTGTTGGAATTTCTGGAGCTATCCAACACTTAGCAGGTATGTCTAACTCAAAAGTAATTGTAGCTATTAATAAAGATCCAGACGCAAATATCTTTAATATAGCAGATTATGGACTTGTGGGAGATCTGTTTGAAATTGTTCCGATTTTGATTGAAGAAATTAAAAAGATTAAAGCAGCATCTTAATCGATGGCTCATTCATAAAGCTGCGGCAATACAAAACAGTCGTCAAGAGTTTTGTGTTGCCGTAGCTTTTTTATTTGAATGAATTTCATAATACATTAATCGCAAAGAAAATCCGAATATTCATATTAAGTGGAGTTAGCTTGGAATCTAGGCGGACGCTTTCCGCGGGCAGCTATTGAGCCTCCTCGTGCTTCGCACTGCGGGGTCTCAACGAGGCTTTTTCTCCCGCAGGAGTCATCCGCCTAGATTCCAAGCTAGCATATTTACGTTACACAACCGAATGATAACGTTAATTTTAGTTGTATTGTTCGGATTTTCTACTCAAATAAGCAATTATGAAATTCATTCATTTATTAAAATATAGGGCAAGTTAAATACAACCATCATCTTTAAAAGGGCATATTTGTAAAGTATGATCCTATATATTCACTCTGTTTGACGTTTAGATGATTGTTTTTGTACAATAAGCAAAGTATTAGCAACACGTTCCTAACGGTGCTATACTTAATAAAGATTGATTAGATTGAGGAGGGATTTTCTTATGGCAATTACAAACGTTACAGATCAAAACTTTTCAGAAGAAACAGCGGAAGGACTCGTACTTGCAGACTTCTGGGCTCCTTGGTGTGGACCATGTAAAATGATTGCACCAGTTCTTGAAGAAATTGATGGAGAAATGGCTGATAAAGTTAAAATTGTTAAATTAGATGTAGATGAAAACCAAGAAACAGCAGGAAAGTATAGCGTGATGAGCATCCCAACACTATTACTTATGAAAGATGGAAATGTGGTAGACCAAGTTGTTGGTTTTCAACCAAAAGAAGCGTTAGTTGAATTGATTAACAAACATGCATAAATAAAGATGCACAACTATAAAAAAGCTAATCCCTTGTTGCAAATTGTGACAAGGGATTAGCTTTCATTTATAATCATTGTAAGGCGATATATAAAGGATGACTCGGACATGAATCCAAATATAGAAGAAAAATTAGCGATATTACCGATGGAACCTGGCTGCTATCTAATGAAAGATCGGCATGGCACGGTTATTTATGTGGGAAAATCAAAAGCATTACGAAACCGTGTACGCTCCTATTTCAGAGGAAATAATGATCAAAAAACCCAACGTCTTGTTCAAGAAATTGATTCCTTCGATTATATTGTGACAACATCGGAGATTGACGCACTTATTTTAGAAATGAATTTAATAAAAAAATACGACCCTAAGTACAATGTCTTATTAAAAGATGATAAATCATATCCTTATTTAAAAATTACTTCAGAAAGACATCCACGACTCCTTATTACGAGACGTGTAAAAAAGGATCAGGGGAAATACTTTGGTCCATATCCTAACGTAATTGCAGCCCGTGAGACGAAAAAGTTGCTAGATCGATTATATCCGCTAAGAAAATGCAACAACCCAAAAGGTCGTGTGTGCCTTTACTATCATATGGGACAATGCTTAGCGTGTAGTGAGAACCCACCTTCAAAAGAATTTTACCAAGATATTATACGTAAAATAACATCCTTTCTTCGTGGGGGATATAAAGAAACAAAAAAAGCTTTACAAACAAAAATGAAAGAAGAAAGCGAACAATTAAATTTCGAACGGGCGAAGGAATTACGTGATCAAATTCATCATATTGAAGCATTGATGGAGCAACAGCGAATGGTATTAACTAATCGTAGTGATTTAGATGTGTTTTCGTATAGTGTGAATAAAGGATGGATGTGTATACAAGTCTTTTTTGTTCGCCAAGGGAAGTTGATTGAAAGAGATGTATCGCTATTTCCTTTCTTTGATACTGCCCAGGAAGCATTTTTAACGTATATAGGACGTTTTTATTTACATCAAAATCATCTGTTGCCTGATGAAATATTAGTGCCTCTAGGTACAAATGCAGAAATGTTGGAGCAGTTATTAGATGTTCCAACACATACACCGTATAGGGGGCAAAAGAAGCAATTAGTCGAAACAGCAACGAAAAATGCTAGCATCGCTCTTGAAGAGAAATTTACGTTAATTGAACGAGATGAAGAACGTACAATTATGGCGGTGGAGGAACTTGGGGAAATCCTCCACATTGAAACTCCACACCGAATTGAAGCCTTTGATAACTCGAATATACAAGGAACAGATCCTGTTTCGGCAATGGTCGTATTTACGGACGGTCGTGCACATAAAAATGAATACCGAAAGTATAAAATTAGAGACGTAAAAGGCCCAGACGATTATGATATGATGCGGGAAGTCATCCGCCGAAGATATAGTCGTGTATTAAAAGAAGGCTTACCTATACCAGATCTTATTATTGTCGATGGTGGAAAAGGACAGATGAGTGCTGCACGAGAAGTGCTAGAAGATGAACTTGGCTTAGATATACCGTTATGTGGACTCGTTAAAGATGAACGCCACCAAACAAGTGAATTATTATATGGGCTTCCACCTGAAACTGTTGAACTAAAGCGAAACACACAACCTTTTTATTTAGTACAACGTATTCAAGATGAAGTACATCGTTTTGCAATTACATTTCATCGTCAGTTACGAGGTAAAGGGCTCGTACAATCTATTTTAGATACAATTCCAGGAGTAGGAGAAAAAAGGCGTAATTTACTTTTAACTCATTTCCAATCCATTGCCGCTATAAGAGAAGCTAAATTAGATGATATTACAAGTTTAGGAATTCCTAAAAATGTTGCAGAAGATATTCAAACACATTTAATTGAAGAAAACGAAAAAAAGGAAAAAGATTCAGAAGTTTAATAAACTCTGATCTTTTTCCTTTTTCTCATGGCTTCATGTAAATATAATCGTAAATTCTACTTGATAAATTTTATGGTGTATTTTTTCAATACATTCGCATTCTGTCCCATATAATTGTTCACAGGCTCCTGCTAAAAATCCAGATTCATACCTAAAATCAATATCAAGAGACGATTGGAGTTTTTGAACAATGGAATCATCTAATAAATGAAATGTGCTTGATTTTCTTTTTTCTTTTACAGGGTCAAGGGCTCCCCATCCAAGCTGTTTAAAAAATAAAATAATGTCGTCAATTGAATGAATTTCCACTGTTTGTGCTAAAGATTTTCCCAAAAAATACATAATTGTATCAGACTCTTTGCCGAGTAATTGGGGAAGACTAACATATCGTAATATATCATAGCCTGCACCATTGGATTGTAAATCTTCAAATGCAGAAATAGGGTGTGGTTGTTTTTTAGTAGGCAATTTTGTCATCCTTTCATCCCGGACATAATTATCCATAAAATTATGATTGATACTTGTATTATGAAGAGGAATTGTAAATTGTGCAAGTTAATTTTTATACAAATCAAACAAAATTCGACTAGAAAGCGGTTACAACAAAAGAAGAAGAAGTCCTTCTCTTGACGCCTATTCGACTAAGAAGTACAATAAATATATTGCAAAATATACATTTCAATGTAGCAAGGATGAAAAGGCATTTTAATTATTTTTGTAAACCTTTGTTATTATGGATGTTGTGCAAATTGAAAATGACATTATGAAGAATAGGGGGGCAACAGATGGCGGAGCATCGTGAGTTTTTTTATAGGAGATTACATTCACTTTTAGGGGTTATTCCAATTGGATTATTCGTAATTCAGCACCTAATTGTGAACCATTTTGCTGTGTATGGAGAAGAAGAGTTTAATAAAGCAGCAAACTTTATGGGAAATCTTCCGTTTGTACTCGTACTTGAAACTTTTGTTATTTACTTACCAATTTTATTTCACGCAGTATTAGGTGTATATATAGTATTTGTAGCACGCAACAACGTAAAGCGTTATGGGTATTTACGTAACTGGCTTTTCATGTTACAACGTGTGACAGGTATTATTACACTTATCTTTATTGTATGGCACGTATGGCAAACACGTGTACAAGTAGCTTTAGGAAATGTAGAAGTAAACTACAGCTTAATGGAAGATATCTTATCAAGTCCAGTGATGGTAGTATTTTACATGGTAGGTATCCTATCAACTACTTTCCACTTAGCAAACGGGCTATGGGGCTTTAGTGTATCATGGGGTATTTTGCAATCTCCTCGATCACAAAGAGTGATTACATATGGAACACTTCTTGTGTTCGTAGTTATTAGTTACATTGGAATTCGTTCAATTATTAAATTTGCATACGGTATTTAAATAAAAAGAAAATGGGAGTGAGTTATACTATGAGTAAACGCAAGATCGCTGTCGTTGGTGGAGGGCTTGCAGGTTTAATGGCAACAATCAAAGCCGCAGAAGCAGGCGTCAGTGTTGATCTGTTCTCTGTTGTACCTGTGAAGCGTTCTCACTCTGTATGTGCTCAAGGTGGGATTAATGGAGCTGTGAACACAAAAGGTGAAGGGGATTCACCAATGATTCACTTTGATGACTCTGTTTATGGTGGAGATTTCCTAGCAAACCAACCTCCTGTCAAAGCAATGTGTGAAGCAGCACCAGGCATTATAAACATGTTGGATCGTATGGGAGTTATGTTTAACCGTACTTCTGAAGGGTTACTTGATTTCCGTCGTTTCGGTGGAACACAACACCATCGCACAGCGTTTGCTGGAGCAACTACAGGTCAACAATTATTATATGCACTAGATGAACAAGTTCGTCGTTTTGAAGTAGAAGGACTTGTCAATAAATTTGAAAGCTGGGAATTCATTGGAGCAGTGATTGATGATAATGGTGTAGGTAAAGGAATTGTGGCACAAGATATTAAGTCACATGAAATAAAATCTTTCCCTGCAGACGCAACAGTTATGGCTACTGGTGGTCCTGGAATTATCTTTGGTAAATCTACCAACTCAATGATTAATACAGGTTCTGCAGCAAGTATTTTATATCAACAAGGTGTTAAATATGCAAACGGGGAGTTTATTCAAATTCATCCAACCGCAATTCCAGGTGATGATAAATTACGTCTTATGAGTGAATCTGCTCGTGGTGAAGGTGGACGTATTTGGACATATAAAGATGGAGAACCTTGGTACTTCTTAGAAGAAAAGTATCCAGCTTATGGAAACTTAGTCCCACGTGACATTGCTACACGTGAGATTTTTGACGTGTGCGTAAACCAAAAACTTGGTATTAACGGGGAAAATATGGTTTATTTGGATCTTTCACATAAAGACTCTAAAGAGCTTGATATTAAGCTTGGTGGAATCATTGAAATTTATGAGAAATTCGTTGGAGAAGATCCTCGTAAAGTACCGATGAAGATTTTCCCAGCAGTTCACTATTCTATGGGTGGTCTATGGGTAGATTACGATCAAATGACGAACATTCCAGGAATTTTTGCAGCTGGTGAGTGTGACTACTCGCAACACGGAGCAAACCGCTTAGGAGCAAACTCATTACTATCTGCAATCTTTGGTGGACAAGTAGCAGGGGAAAGTGTTGTACGCTACATAGACGGTTTAGACGTCCATGTGGAAGACTTACCTTCTGAACTTTATGATCAATATGTTCAAAAAGAAGAAGAGAAGTTTGAGAAAATGATGAAAATGGACGGCGGAGAAAATGCGTACCAAATTCACCGTGAGTTAGGTGAATGGATGACAGATAACGTAACTGTTGTACGTGATAATAAACGTCTTTTAGAAACTGATAAGAAGATTCAAGAGTTAATGGAACGTTGGGAAAACATCAGCATTAATGATTCATCCCGCTGGAGTAACCAAGCAGTCATGTTTACTCGTCAATTGAAGAGTATGCTTAACCTAGCACGGGTTATTACAATTGGTGCATATAATCGTAACGAAAGCCGAGGAGCACATTACAAGCCTGAATTCCCAGATCGTAA
>DATGUV010000112.1:0-5133 GCA_035301025.1 Bacillota bacterium
CTGGTTTACAATCTGGTGCAATGATTATGCAGTATACAGCAGCCTCTCTTGTATCAGAAAATAAAACATTAGCTCACCCTGCAAGCGTGGACTCCATCCCATCTTCTGCAAACCAAGAAGATCATGTCAGTATGGGAACAATTGCGGCTCGCCACGCATCGATGATGATCGACAATGCTCGACATGTGTTAGCCATTGAAGCGATTTGTGCTGCTCAAGCATTAGAATTGAAAGGAGTCGATCAAGCATCCCCACGTACAAAAGAAAAATGGAAAGAAATAAGACAAATAAGTGCGCCAATTACTGAAGATCGCGCTTTTTCAACAGATATTGAAAACGTGCAACAGTATTTACGACAAGCAAAGCCTATGTTTTAATCTCGCCCTACGTTTGCCGTATTCATCAAATGACCTGTATAGACATGAAGGATGAATACGGCATTTTTATGAGGTGAATGAATTTCATCCTATGTATGTTATGTTCCTTCAACCCAATAAATAGTTATGCTAAGTCGCTTGAAACTACATGCTGAATTGAAACAACTCATGTTGGTAATTATGAAATATACACAAATAAAAAAAGCTAGCCAAACAGGACAAAATAATCTATAATAATATTCATCACTTTACTGAGGTAAAGTGATGAAGAAAGAAGAGGAGTGTTTGTACATGTTTAATGCTGTTCTTATTAGTGTTATTGTCATGGTTGTTTTAAGCTTATTACGAATTAACGTTATTTTTGCTTTGATTATTGCCGCTTTAACAGGAGGCATGCTTTCTGGAATGGGAATTACAGAAGCGGCTGAAATTATGATAAGCGGAATGGGAGGTCAATCAGAAACAGCACTCAGTTATATTTTACTAGGTATCTTTGCTGTGATGATTGGATTTTCAGGAATTACCTCAATTTTAGTAAAAAATATGTTAAAAATATTTAAAGGTAAAAAAATGTGGCTCGTATTATCCATTGCAGTCATTGCATGTTTCTCACAAAACATTGTACCTGTTCATATTGCATTTATTCCTATATTAATTCCACCATTACTACAATTATTTGACCAAATCAAATTGGATCGACGTGCAGTTGCGTCTGCTTTAACTTTTGGTTTGAAGATGCCATATATAACGATTCCACTTGGATTTGGACTCGTGTTTCAAAAGATTATTCGTGAGGAAATGATAGATAACGGAATGCTGATTGCTAAAAAAGAAGTCATGCTTTCCATGTTGTTTCCTGGAGCAGCTATGGTTGTTGGTTTGCTCGTTGCAGTATTTATTACGTACCGAAAAGATCGGGTTTCTAAGAAAGCCGATGACTTAGATATGCCGGACATTGATATTGCAGAGGGCATTACAGAACAAAGGGAGCACGCTACATGGAATATGTCACACACATTTACAATCGTAGCAATTATAGCTGCGCTTGTCACACAAATTTTGACAGATTCATTAGTGCTTGGAGCATTATCTGGAATTGTCATTTTATTCGTGTGCCGCGTTGTGAAGTTATTTGAAGGAGACCGGGTTGTGAATGAGGGGATTGGTATGATGGGTATGATTGCCTTTGTCATGCTGATTGCTTCAGGATATGCAGAAGTGTTGAAAGCAACAGGAGCGATTGATGAATTGGTTGAAGGAGCTTTAACGATTACGGGAGATTCACCCTTTCTGATAGCGTTATTCATGTTGGCAGTAGGACTGGTTATTACGATGGGAATTGGAACATCTTTTGGAACGATTCCAATTTTAGCGGCTCTTTATGTGCCCGTATTTATGGCGGCTGGTTTCTCCACCTTGCTTAGTGCAACATTAATTGGAACAGCTGCAGCGCTTGGTGACGCCGGATCTCCAGCATCCGATTCTACACTTGGACCAACGGCAGGATTAAATGCAGATGGTAGACACCACCATATTTGGGAAACGTGTGTACCAACCTTTTTACACTATAATATTCCACTATTTCTTTTTGGACTCATTGCAGCTCTCGTACTTTAGTAGGGTTGAACATATTATCCTAAATAAATAGAATGATAGAAGGTCGTTTTGAACGAATCAGTCATTGTTCAAAACGACTTTTTTTACAAAGTGAATACTGGATTATTCATCAGGAACATTCCAATCAACAGGTTCTTGGCCTGTTTGTATCAAAAGTTCATTAGCTCGAGAGAAAGGTTTACTACCAAAAAAACCTCGATAAGCTGATAATGGGCTTGGATGTGGTGATGAGATGGTAAAATGTTTTTTTGTATCGATTAGCTTTCCTTTTTGCTCGGCAGCTTTTCCCCACAGAAGATACACAATCGGTTGTTGTTTATCATTTAATTTACGAATGATTTCATCGGTAAAGATCTCCCATCCTTTTCCTTGATGAGAATATGCTTTTCCATTCTCAACAGTTAACGTTGTATTTAATAGAAGGACTCCTTGACTTGCCCAGGCCGTCAAGTTTCCGTGACTTGGAATCTCACACCCTAGATCACTAACAAGTTCTTTGAAAATATTTTTGAGAGAAGGAGGTTGGGACACTCCTTTTTGGACAGAAAAGCTTAATCCATGTGCTTGATGAGGCCCATGATAAGGATCTTGTCCAAGAATCACAACTTTTACGTGATGAAAAGGTGTGGAATATAGGGCGTTTAACATATCTTTTTTCGGTGGATAAATCGTTTTTGTAGCATATTCTTTTCGTAAAAACTCTTTTAACTGGATAAAATAAGGCAATTGGAATTGTTCATTTAATAAAGGCCCCCAGTCGTTTGTGAGAGGTTGTTTCGACATATTGCACCATCCTCGACTGTTCATGTGATGTCTTTTAATCTATCATGGCGAAGGTGAAAAAGGAAGGGGAAATTAGTTTTACAAGTTCCGTGATTCTTATTATTTCAATTTTCGACAATTGTGAGCAGATAGAACTAGATATTCTACTAAAACTTGTAAATAACAGTTGTATACTGTTGAATATATAAGTATAATGTATCATAGTAAGTTTTGCTTAGGAGGAGACGCGCATGAAGCGTAGTGAAGTTCGTAAAAGTAAAAAGAAGCGGTGGTACAAAATACCACTTATTGTGTTAGGTGTTATTATTTTAATTGGTGGTATTTGGTTCTTATCCCTTTATAATAAAGCGAAAAGTACAGTGAATGAAAAAATGTATCAAGAAGTACAATCGATTGATACGTCCGTCTCAGAGAAAAAATTAAAAGAAAAAGATCAATTAAACATCCTGATTATGGGAATTGATGCGAGTGACGGAGATACTGGTCGTTCAGACTCAATAATGGTTGCGTCCCTTCGTCCTGAAGAAGATTCCATGGAACTTATTAGTATTCCACGGGATACTCGAACGTTAATTGTTGGAAAAGACTTTGATGATAAAATCAACCATGCTTATTCCTTTGGAAAAGAAGACATGGCGATTGCAACAGTTGAAAACTTTTTAGATATTGAACTTGATTACCATATTAGTTTGAATATGACAGGGTTACAAATGCTCATTGATGAAATTGGTGGGATTACCGTACATAGTGATTTATCTTGGGATGATGGAACTTACTCCTTTGTCGAAGGTGCAAATGAACTGGATGGTAAAAAAGCATTAGCATATGTCCGTATGCGTAAAAAAGACCCTGCTGGCGATTTCGGTCGTGCGAAAAGACAGCGTGAAGTGGTAGAAGCAATGATTAAAAAAGGTGTATCCATTGGTTCTATTAATAAAATTGGAAATACAATCGATATTCTAGGTAACAACATGCAAACAAGTTTGCAATTTGATGATATGAAACGTTTATTTACTGGTTATTCTGGAGTTCGTAAAAATATTGAAAGTTATCAAGTTCAAGGACAAGGTCAAATGATTGATGGTACTTATTATTATATTGTTTCTGAAGAAGAAAGACAAAACGTCCATGATATGATTATGAATAATTAAATGCATTTCAATCGAAAATTCTCATGTACGTGAATGTACATGAGGATTTTTTACAATAAAATAATGAAATAAGAGAATTTCATAATGCTCCAAATGAGCTGTTGGAATACACCATGTCGCTTCGAACGTCTTTGCGGAACTACATGTTGTAGGAAAGTAGATCCCATACGGAGGTTGAAATATATCGCATGTACACAATTTATATACAATAACTGGTAAAATGATTTAAAATAACACAAACCACTCCGATATAAGTAATAGCCAATACAAGCCCTCTTCATTAAGCAATTGTCCAAGTGGAGTAAGGAGAGCATATGTATGTTCTGAAGGTATGGCCTCGATAGGTAGCAGAAGACATCGAGGAAAATGCATACAGTATAAATAGCAGGGGGGAAAGCATATGGAGGTTCATTACACTTCAGATGAGATGGATACAAATATAGAGGAGCATCTCCTTGAAAGACAGGCTGTTTGTTTAGAGTTATTTATGAAAAAAGGTAGGGAAAAAGCATTTGAGGAAGTGCTAGGTAGGTACAAGACAGGGGATAATAGTGGACAAATTGCTGATGAGTGGGAATTCATTCATTACGAAGATGCAGGGAAACATTGGCGTAAGAATAGCTCGTTGTATTGTGAATGTGGACGTAAACTTAGATATCAGTATACACTTAGAAATAAAACGACTGGGTTAATGAAATGTTTCGGTTTAAATCATTTAACAGAACATACTGGTATTCAACCGGAATACGCGCGACAAATTGTAAAGAAATTATTGAGTTTAGAAAGAGAACGTAGTGAAATTGTAAAAAAATGGACCAATCATTGGACACTGGAAACCGCGGGGATCACACGATTGCCAGCAGAGGATAAGATACCAGAAGATATCTCTTGGCATCTTTCTCATAAAGTACCATTGTTAGAAAGACAGTTGAAGCAATTACGTGAGTTGATTCGTGAGGAGCAGTTTCATGAAGAAGAGAAGCGATTGCAGCAAATTGTCGCAAAAGAAAAACAACAATTGAAAGAAGATGGTCAACTGTAATTTGATTCGATTTCATCAGACAGATGGGATACTCGCCTGAGTAAGGTAAGGTTTCTCGAAGCATGTAGAAACTCCTACATGTATGGACGGGTCCATACATGTAACGGTGAGGTTTCCTTTGAGATTTTTTGTTTATTTTTAACGGTGAGAATTTCATGATGAT
>DATGUV010000113.1:0-6045 GCA_035301025.1 Bacillota bacterium
AACACTTTCTGGATTCCCAACAGCAATTTCACTTACATCTTCAATATTTATTTCTTCAAAGGATTGATAAGATAAAGATGAATCTTTATGAGCGATGAGGACTAAATTGTTACCAGTCACATTTTCTCGTGTAGAAGCATCGATCAAATCTTCCTCTTCTAGCATATTCATCCAGTTTTGATTGGCTGAAATGAACAGATCAATTGGTGCTCCTTGCTGAATTTGTTGGGCTAATGTACCAGATCCAGCTAAATTAAAGGTTAATTGAACGTTATGCTCACTTTCATATATTTTCTGCATTTCCTCTAAAGCATCTGACAAACTAACGGCAGCAGAAATTGTTAATTCAATGGGCTTTTCATCATTTTTCATATGATTCCCTTGATTGTTTTGATCGCTATTTGATCCACAACCGACGAACATCAGAATAAGACCCATAAAAGCAATAATCATGTGATGCTTCGGAAATTTCATTCATTCAATCCTCCTCTTCACCATCTAATTATAACTAGATATAACTAGATATATCTAATTATAGATGTAAATGGTTTTAATGCAAATGAATCTTACATATAAACGGAAATCATGTGATAATGAAGAAGGATAGGGAGAATCGTGCATGATTAGAGGAGTTTTAACTGTGCTGATGTCCCTAATTAAAAGAATCGTCAATGATCTCCGTTGTTTTTCTTTTGGAGATAGCCCTAATTGAAATAATCGTCAACGATTGGTGCTGTTTTTCCTTTGAAGGTGGTCTTAATTAAAGATTCGTCAACGATTGGTGCTGTTTTCCCCTTGAAGGTGGTCTTAATTGAAAGATTCGTCAACGATTGGTGCTGTTTTTCTTTTGAAGGTGGTCTTAATTGAAATAATCGTCAACGATTGGTGCTGTTTTTCTTTTGAAGGTGGTCTTAATTGAAAGAATCGTCAATGATTGGTGCTGTTTTCCTCTTGAAGATGGTTCTAATTGAAAGAATCGTCAATGATATACGAATTTTATCTGAGATGGTGCATGCATTACCGACAAAACCCAAAAAATTACCAATGAAAAGGCAAGAAAAGTTCATTAAATTACTATATAATCTTGATAGAAAGTGGTGGTTCAATATGAGTCAGTCGTACACTCCTGAGGATCTGGCGCATTTATTGCAGGTGTCTAAATTAACGGTTTATGATTTAATTAAAAAAGGAGATATTCCAGCTTATCGTGTTGGGCGTCAAATGCGAATTGATGCAGTGGATATTGAACGGTATAAGTCGAGAGGAAAAGAAGTAAAGCAACAGGTAGCGGAATCCTCATCTTCTTTACGAACGGTAGTCATTACTGGACAAGATAATTCCCTTGATATGCTTGCACGAGAACTTGAGAAATCAGGTACCCTTCAACCCCTTCGCTCATATGCTAGCAGTATGGACGGGCTCATTTCCATGTATAAAGGGGAGGCTGATATTGTAAGCACCCATTTACTAGATGGTGATACAGAAACATACAATCTTTCATATGTGAAAAAGCTGTTAGTGAGTCATTCATTTAAACTGATTCGTTTTATCAGGCGAGAGGTTGGATTTTATGTAGCAGCTGGCAACCCTAAAAACATTCAATCATGGAAAGATGTACAAAAGAATAATGTTACGTTAGCAAATCGGGAAGCAGGCGCAGGTGCACGGGTGCTTGTGGATGAACAATTACGCGTACATCATATTTCTAGGGAACAGATTCAAGGGTATGATACGAGTTTCACGAGTCATATGGCTGTTGCTTCTGAGGTTCAAAGTGGACGGGCGGATGTGGGTGTGGGCATTCGGCAAGTTGCCGATATGTCAAGGCTCGATTTTATCCCTTTAAAAACAGAGCACTATGATCTTGTCCTAGCAAATCATCCGAACAATAGAGAAGTTGTTAACCAAGTGGAGCAGATTTTATTAGATGAACATTTCCAGCAACAGTTACAAACCCTCCATTATGATATTAAAGATATAGGCACGGTTTTATACGAGCAATAACAGGTCTAGTTGACAATCGAATATACATATGTATAATAACAGGTAAATGTAAGTAGTCACTTGCACGTGGGAAAGGAAGATATTTGTGTGTGAAAAATCAACGAAAGAACGGATAATTGAAGCAGCAATTGAACTAGTGAATGAACGAGGCTATCACGGAGCTACGACGAAAAGGATTGCTGTGAGAGCAGGAGTCAATGAGGTTACTCTGTTTCGGCATTTCGGCAATAAGAAGGGCCTTGTCAAAGCAGCAATTGATTCTTTTTCCATTCCTGAATCTTTACTACATTACTTGGATTCACAATTTACGTGGGATTTGGAACATGACTTACCATTACTTGTACGACAATATCACGAAGTCATTGCACAGAAAGAACAAGCAATATTAATTAGTTTACGAGAGGCTGGTACATTTCCAGAACTAGACCAGCTTATTGCTCATATTCCCACCATGTACAAGGAGAAAATAACAGAGTACTTTCAACAAATGATTACGAGGAATAAATTACGGGAAAAAGATCCTGAAATTCTTGCGACAAGTTTTATCTATATGAATTTCGGCTATTATTTCTTAAAAAATAGAATTGATGCAACGAAAGGTCCGATTGATGTAGACACATTTATTGAACAAAACATTTCCTTATTTATACGCTCCATTGAGTGAGCGTAATTTTTTAAACAACGTGCAAGTAAGTACTTACAAACACAATAGGAGTGATGAACCATGTTTAAAAAGTTGTTAAGCCATCCGTTAACAAAACTAGGAATTGGAACGGCATTAGTGTTCCAAATTGTATTTTTTACCGTTTGG
The DNA here is from genome assembly GCA_035301025.1 of Bacillota bacterium. Taxonomy (GTDB): domain Bacteria; phylum Bacillota; class Bacilli; order Bacillales; family Amphibacillaceae; genus CALAMD01. Next base: position 2,816 of record DATGUV010000113.1, read on the forward strand.
TTAACGGCTTATGATGGGGTAGAAGAACGTACAGATGCGTTTACAGTAGCAGTTATTGCTGAGGAGCCAACCATTGCTGAGACTCTAGAAAAGCAACTGGAAACAAAAGCTCCATTTACGTTTGTATTTGACCAGCCATTAGTAGAGGCACGAGAAAAGCTAGATAAAAGAGAGATAAGCATGGTGATGCATATTCCAGCATCTTTTCTAGATGATGTACAAGCGGGGAAAAAGGGGCAGATCGATTTTTACACGAATCAGTCTACCCCTTCTGTAGAAAAGCAAATGATGGAAACAGCTGCAACTATGATTACAAAGGAACTTAATACAGAAGTGTATAACATTGCTGCAGCACAGATGAATGAAATACTCCCAGAAATGGTAGCGGATGAAACGGGAGGAGACGAAGATGCGATGATGCTGGCAGGACTTATTGCAGAGCGGATTCAACAAGTGCTCGACGTGGAAATGGTTGAAGAGAAAATATATAAAGAACATGATGTCGACGGATTTTCTGCAACGATGATTCCCTTAATGGTCGTTTTGGCCTCATATATTGGTGCGATGATTATGAGTCAACAAATGCAAGTAGCGACAAAAGAAACATTGGCAGGAGGGCATCGATTACTCGTTTTTTTATACCGGCAGATCATTAATCTTGTCGTTAGTTTCGTGCTTTCCATGGTTACGTTAGGTATTATGCTCCTGCTTGGAGTAGAATTAACGGCTTCTATCATGGAAGTGTGGATTTTCCAGTCCGTCTTATTTTTAAGCTTTTTGGCAATTTCTCAACTGTTCGTAGTTGCATTTGGAAGCCCAGGGATGATCTTCAACGTCATTCTTACAGCGACCCAACTCGTCAGCTCAGGAGCGATTGTCCCAAGAGAACTTCTATCTACTTTTTATGAAAAGTTAGGAGCGATTCTTCCTGCCACATATGGAGTGAATGGATATTTCAGTATTATTTATGGTGGAGGAGATCTGGCGTCAGAGGTAGGTACATTGTTGTGGATGATTGGCCTCCTGTGGCTCAAGACTTGTTTGATTGTCTGGATTTTTCACATCATTGATCAAAGGAAAGAAGCAGCCAACGTTTAAGTTGATCCGTTCTTCGTTTACATCTTTTATAAGGATTGTTATACTGAACATGAAAATAGCAATACAACGAGAGCACTTGCGATGATAGATGTTAAGGAGATTAGGTACTGCACATGACTGTTTGCACCATCATCACACAATAAGGAGTGCGAGTATTATGAAGGAGTACAAGACAGAAGATGCGTATGAAATGATTCCACTGACAGATGAAGAGCTGGAGGAGAGTTTAAGATACGTCTCTGATTGGGAACGTTTAGATGATACTTGGATTGGTAGAGAGTATTCTTTTGAAGACTATTTAGATGGTGTTGCTTTTGCGAAACAAGTTGGAGAATATGCCCAAAAACGGATGCATCACCCAACAATTACGATAAAATATAAAAAGGTTGCCATTAACATATCAAGCTGGCAAGCAAAAGGAGTTACAAAACTAGATATGGAGATGGCGGCAGATTTCAATGATATCTTTGAGCAAAAAGGTGACTTTGCTTAAAATTTTAAAACACAGAAAAACAGCTGGGAACATGCTCCCAGCTGTTTTTTAAATTTCTTATTCTATTTTCTCCCGATGAGTAACGATCAAGAGGGAAGGAAGTAAGAATCCTCGAATGATAAATGTATCAAGTAAAATTCCTAGTGCCATAATACTTCCAAACAAATATAATTCTTGTAGGGGTTGTGTAATCAGCACTGAGAATGTTGCTGCTAAAATTAATCCTGCAGATGAAATCACTCCACCTGTTAAGGCAATCCCTTCACCAACTGCTTGTTTCCAAGGCATCGATTGTGCAAGTTCTTTCACACGAGAAACAAGCATGATGTTATAGTCAATTCCAAGTGCGACCATAAAGACGAATGTGTACACTGGTAATCGGTAACTAAATGAATCAAAGCCAAAGAATGTTTTGAACATGAACCAACCGATTCCAAGTGAGGCGCCGTATGAAAGTAAAATTGTTCCCATCATGAGTATAGGCATGCGTACTGATTTCGTTTGGAACCCAAGAATAAGTGTCAATAAGACAGTAACAAGGGAGAACAGTAAAATCATATCTCGTTTGTTCATTTGCTTTACGTCTAATTGTTCTGCCGTTTGACCTGCAATGTGTAATGCATATACTTCCGGTGAAAAGTGATAATTCGTTAACATATCTTTTTCTTGTTCACGAATGGATTCCACCGTTGCTAAAGCATCTTTTTCATATGGGTTTCCATCAATAATCACTTGCATGCGAACGGATTTTCCACTTTCAGAGACAAAGTCATCTGGAAGATCTTCAGTACCATCAATCATCTCATCTGTTAAATGAGGAGAAACGGTATCAATTCCACTTGTTTGTTCAATTTGTGTAATTACTTTTTCAATATTCGCTCGCAATTCCTCGTCAAAATCAAATGGTTCTTCAGATGTAAGCACAATGTCCATTGGTGCTAATTGTCCTGGAGGATATTCTTCCTCAAGCGTTTCAAACCCTTGGCGAGAAGACATATCTTCTGGGAATGATTTCAACATGTTAAAGGAGAAATTCATCGTTAACATATTCATTGCCCCAATTCCAAATACAACAAGTACGATGACAGCAATCATACCTGGGCGTTTTTCTACAATATTTCCAACGTGGCGCCAAAATCCTTTTTTGTTTTCTTTTACATCTGCCGCGTCTTGTTTAGGAATAAATGGCCAAAATGCGCGTCTTCCCATAAGAGCAAATATTGCTGGGATCAGTGTTAATCCTGCGAGTAAAATAAAGACAACTGCAATCGAAAATACAGGTGCAAAGTGGTTATATGGTTTAAATACGGTCACAAATAATGTAAGCATAGCTAAGAATACAGTACCACCACTAAAGAAAATTGGTTCAGAAACGTGATGGATCGCTTCACCCATGGCATCAAATTTTGACTCTCTTAAGCGTAATTCTTCACGGTAACGCGAAAATATAAATAAACTATAATCTGTTATCACTGCAAAAAGTAACACAAGCATAATTGATACTGCTTGGCCTTCGATCACAAACCATTCGTATTTTCCAACAAGACCAATGACTCGATCAACGACTCCATATACAATCCCTGCAATAAGAAGGGGGGTAATGGCCAGTAATGGAGAACGATAAATGATGATTAAAAGA
>DATGUV010000114.1:0-2087 GCA_035301025.1 Bacillota bacterium
GGCTGGTCTGTTTGACGACTAATCCCGCCATGGTATCCTGTATATACTAAACCGTGAAGTTTAATATCCTCTGGAATCATATAGATCCAAGATCCACTAATAGGAGCTTCTTTTTTAAAGGCTTCTTTTGCTCTTTCTAACGCTTTTTCAGGGGATAGTGTACTACGTTTTTCTTTTTCTTCTCGAATAAGCCATCCAAGAATAAAGGCAAGTAGACTAATTAAAATGGCTTGTCTTTTTTTCATGAAATCCCTCCTAACAACATCCAAGTGACTATCTCATTATCTGAATTACTAGTATACAATAATGAATTTCATAATACGAACTTTATGATATCATCGTACAATATGTAGTTCTACTAGGCTCTTTGAAATTACATGTGGTATGTAGATGAATGATACATTCTATCATTTAATACATTAGAAATATGTAGAAGGACTATAAACATGATAGAAATCACACAAATGGGAAACGAAAAATATGAGATAGTGGAATTGTTTATCCATGTTCAGCTATACTTAAGTATATATTGGTAAATGGGAGTGGAAAATATGAATAAAGAAACATTAGACATGTTTAAAACATTAACGGAATTGCAAGGAGCTCCTTCAAACGAACATCGTGTTCGCGATTATATGAAGCAAGAGCTATCTAAGTATTCAGATGAAATTGTTCAGGATAATTTAGGAGGGGTTTTTGGACTTAAAAAAGGGACAGGCCCGACGATTATGGTAGCTGGACATATGGATGAAGTTGGTTTTATGGTCACGCAAATTACGAAAAATGGAATGCTTCGTTTTCAAACTCTTGGTGGGTGGTGGAACCAAGTTGTGTTAGCACAACGGGTTCAAGTGATGACTGCGAGTGGCCCTGTGATTGGCGTAATTGGGTCTGTTCCTCCACATTTACTGACACCAGAACAACGGGCAAAACCTATGGAATTTACGAGTATGCTTATTGATGTCGGAGCAGATGACCGAGAAGATGTGGAGAATATGGGAATTCGTCCAGGACAAACCATTGTACCCATTTGTCCGTTTACACCAATGGCTAATGAAAAGAAAATTTTAGCTAAAGCTTGGGATAACCGTTATGGATGTGGGTTATCGATTGAACTGCTAAAAGAGTTGCAAGATGAATCCCTGCCAAATACACTTTATTCTGGAGCAACGGTTCAAGAAGAAGTTGGTTTAAGAGGAGCACAAGTAGCAGCAAATATGATTCAACCTGATATTTTTTATGCGCTAGATGCTTCTCCAGCAAATGATATGTCTGGAGATAAGGAGCAATTCGGTCAACTTGGTGAAGGGGCATTGTTACGTATTTACGACCGAACAATGATTACACACCATGGCATGCGTGAATTTGTTCTTGATACAGCTGAATCAAATGATATTAACTATCAATATTTCATTTCTCAAGGTGGAACAGACGCAGGTCGCGTTCATTTAGCAAATGATGGTGTTCCTTCAGCGGTGATTGGAATCTGTTCAAGATATATCCATACAGCAGCATCTATCATTCATATTGATGACTATGCGGCTGCAAAAGAATTATTGAAAGAACTCGTTCGAAAAACAGATGCAAATACAATCGAACAAATCAAAGGACATCATTAAAAGAGGGATGGTATGCACGTATGGGTAGGTACGAAAAATAAAGCAAAAGTGAAAGCAGTGCAATCAGTCTTTCCTTCCGCCGAGTTATTTTCAGTCAATACTCCTTCGGGCGTGTCTGAGCAGCCTTTTTCGGATGAAGAAACGAAGAGAGGTGCGATTTATCGAGCGACACAAACATTACCGACGAATGTGGATACTTATTCTATCGGTATTGGGCTTGAAGGAGGGGTAATGGAGAGTGAGGGAGCACTTTTTATTTGTAACTGGGGAGCGCTTGCTACAAGTACAGAGGATTTATTTGTAGCAAGTGGTGCCCGAATTCCATTACCAAAAGAAGTGGCAGATGAATTGTATAGAGGAAAAGAATTAGGTCCAGTGATGCAATGGTATTCTAAGAAAGAAAATGTTCGTCACGAGGAAGGTGCGATTGGTATTTTTACAAATGGTTTAATTGATCGGAGCACAATG
>DATGUV010000115.1:0-10912 GCA_035301025.1 Bacillota bacterium
TACTTTGGTGATGAAGTCGCTATCGATGAAGAAATCGGGTTAGAGTGGGCGCGTATACCTCACTTTTATATGAACTATTATGTGTATCAATATGCAACAGGATACTCAGCTGCAACAACTCTTGCAAAAGGAATTATGGAAGGGAAGGAAGGAGCAGTAGATCGATATACATCTTTCCTAAAGGCTGGAAGCAGTGATTATCCAATTGAGGTTCTGAAAAAAGCAGGAGTAGACGTTACATCTAAACAACCTGTACTAGACGCACTAGACGTATTTGAAGAAAAGCTCACTGAATTAGAAGAATTACTCGGTGAATGAATGTCATCATGACTAAAACAGCTATTTTACCACTACATATAGTAGTGAGATAGCATAAAATACGTATTATGAAATTTATCACGGGTTAACGGGAAGTGAGTACCCCCACTTCAATTTTTGCAGGAAACGAAGAAAATAAGTGGGGGATAAACTGCCCGTAAATCCATGATTCTGCTCTCGCCTACAGGATGTAGGTCATAAAGGATTTGTCATAGACGATCCGGTCTTATCCTTTGCTCTCGCCTACAGGACGTAGGTCACAAAGGAGTTGTCATAGACGAGCCGAACTTATCCTTTGCTCTCGCCTACAGGATGTAGGTCACAAAGGATTTGTCATAGACGAGCCGCTCTTATCCTTTGTTCGGGCCTACAGGACGTAGGTCACAAAGGAGTTGTCACAGGACGTGACGAACTTATCCTTTGTTCCTCTATGCCCACTGGGGAATGAGTAAAAACCTCCCACTGAATGAAGTTTCACTTTATGAAGGTGTAAAATAAAAACAACAAAAACCAAACTTCAATTATTGTAGTTTGGTTTTTTGTTGCTCCATTACCGCATTCCTCTATATGCTCTTTTTTGTGTAAATGTATAGAGAGTTACATAAATACTTATAAATAAAAGTGGTAATGTAACGAGCATGGGCAGAATTTGCATAAATGCAAATACATTTAAAATAAAGATCACAATGGTACTAATTAAACATAAAAAGGGCGTTAGCTCACGCAACATATGGATGCACCTCTTTAAGTATGTTATGAAGACAGTATATGCAAAGGATATTAATATTAGAAGGATAAAACTCGTAACGTGTATGTACGTTACGAGTTTTCTTCTCCGATATATTCCCAGTACGATCCATGAGCTAACGCATGGTTTCGTACCTTTTGCTTAAGTTGTAATTTTTTCATTTCAGTAGCTGTTTGAGAAAGGGACCAATCAAACACAATTGCAATTTCTTTATTTGCTACTATTTTATAATAGGATAAAAATTCTTCTATATTTGGCTTTGCAATGGGAGTTGGCTGGGTTTGTAATACCTTTGATAAAATATGGACATATATATCATAGGAGTACAGTCCACTTAACCGTATTCCTTGTTCGTCTGTATATTTATTGAAAAAAACAACGGTTGGAGTATGTTCAACTCCCATTTCTTTAGAAATTTGTAAATCGCACTGGTATGCTTTTTTTGAATGATTTGAATACAAATCTTTTTTAAACTCATCAATATCCAATGCTACATCCTCTGCACAAGCAATTAAAATATCCTCATCTGCTATATTTTCTTTTTGGAAGAAGAATTGTTCCTGCACCTTACGCAAAAAGTGCCGACCTGCATTTTTACCTTGCAATTCTGCAGCCTTTATAGCAAAGGAAGGTAGCCATGGTGAAATCTTTGGGAATGTATTGCCAAAGTCATTGTCACAAACAATTGTACTTTTCTCCGGTAAGACTGACCAAGGATCATTCATAGACCGCGGAGAAATACTCTCTGTTGAAATATGATGAAGATGGCTATTAATAATTGGTCGTATCGTTATATATTCACCATATTCGATGAGTAATTTTTTAATATATGGCTCAAGTGACCAACTTGCAGGACATAATAGATTAATAAACACATACATTTCAATCGGTTTTTGAACAACATGTGGAGGATATAAATTGGTTGATGTGTTAGATTGATAAGAGCGAAGTAGCTCTGATTGATTCCAATGCACATCGATTCTCCTTTCTATCATTCTGGTGAATTCATCATATGTTCAGCAGTCATTGATAGTCGTTTGAAAATGATTGTTCGATATGGTTCGATCACATCTGCTTCTTCGAGTGCTTTATTTAAACACGAGAGCCAAGCATCACGTCTTGTTGGAGTAATTTCAAAAGGAAGATGCCTTCTTCTTAACATCGGATGTCCTCTTTCCTCCGTATAGATAGGAGGCCCCCCAAGAAATTGTGTAAAAAATAATTGTTGTTTTCTAGCAGACTCTTTAAAATCCCCTGGGAAGATTGGTATTAGGTCTGGATCTTTTTCGATATATTTGTACATAATCGGGATGATTTTGTCAATCGTTTGTGCTCCGCCAATTGCTTCATATAATGAAATATCTTCTTGCATAAACATTTGCTCCTCATTGCAATTTTTCTTTATTGTAGCAAAAGTAGAATGGAACCAGCAACTATTCTGCACTATAAACAGTTTACGCCAGCGCAGATTAGATAAAAGTTTCATTTTGACGGACAAAGGTGAGCAAACTAAGGAGACAACACTGATTCTTGCAAAAATCGACATGTCCGTGGAATGGATTTATAATTCTCGTTGTTTTTGCCATGACGACATTCACTTCGGATGAATAGATTGTAAAAATCGTTCAATTTTAGTAATAGGCTTCTTATCCTCGAGCTGGAATTTATTTTTCAGATGATGATAAGCTTGCTCTCCTTCACTATAGCTTTGTGATTCAATCTCTAGTTCATAGTCCACCTGATTCCCATATATACTTTCATCTAGTACGTATACTAAGTCTTCAGAGCTATACGAGTATCTTTTTGTTGTTAGGAAGCCGATATATTGAATATCCTTTAATGAAATGCCACGCTCCACAAGTCGTTTATGAATGTTTTCTGTTGGAGTTGGATAATCATTGATCCATGCTTTCATTTCTGCCTCGGAAAGAATATCATGTGTTTCAAGTATTCCCTCTACACAAGGTTCTTTTAAGGTAGCTACATAAGAATCATTTTTTACACGGATACGTAGTGCACATGATTGATGAATAAGTGTATGATCAATGGTTTCGAAGTAATGATTTTTTTGTACGATTGGTGTTTGGGGAAAAGGTAGAGACTCTTTAATATGTTTAAATTGGTCATATGTTAATAGATGTTTAAATTCAATTTCAATTTCTTGTGACATGTATAACAACTCCAGTAAGATATTGTACGTAACAACTTGATAAATTAGACGCTTTTTGTACGTGTAACCGAAACAAAGTATGATATGATGATGTTGAAAGTTTATGGACGATATGAATGATTATAGAATGTTACAGGGATGCTGTCATTTATTTGTAAAAAAACAATAGTAGTTGAATCTATTATAAGATTAGAAAGGCGATGATGCAATGAATTGGGAAGTGTTTCTTGCACCATATGCTCAAGTAGTTGAAGAGTTAAAAGTGAAATTAAAAGGAACCCGTAAACAGTTTGGGCACGAATCTCTACATTCACCTATTGAATTTATCACTGGTCGTGTTAAACCGATTCGAAGTATTATTGAAAAAGCAGAAGAAAAGAATATCTCATTGGAAAACATTGAACAAGAAGTGCAAGATATCGCAGGTTTACGAATTGTTTGTCAGTTTGTTGATGATATATATGCAGTTGTTAATATGATACGACACCGTAAAGATTTTACGATTTTAGAAGAACGTGATTACATAAAGAAAAATAAAGATAGCGGGTATAGGTCTTACCATTTAATTATTTTATACCCTGTTGAGACGATTTATGGTGAGAAGAAAATTCAAGCAGAAATTCAAATTCGAACATTAGCGATGAATTTTTGGGCTACAAATGAACATTCCTTAAACTATAAATATAAGGGTGAAATTCCAACTGACATAAAACTACGCTTAAAACGTGCAGCTGAAGCAGCCTTCAAATTAGATGAAGAAATGTCCATGATTAAACATGAAGTACAAGAAGCGCAGCAGTTATTTTATAAAAAATAATGCAAAAGGAGTGGTCAACGTGAAATTTGCAATTGTGTCAAAAGGTGATGAGCGTTCGAATAAAATTAAAACAAGAATGAAACAATATTTATTAGATTTTGATTTAACATATGATAAAAAAGAACCAGAATTAGTAATATCTGTCGGTGGGGATGGAACGTTATTAGAGGCTTTTCATAGATATGTTCATCGACTGAAAGATACGGCTTTTATAGGGGTACATACGGGACATTTAGGGTTCTATGCAGATTGGCTGCCAAAAGAATTGGAAAAACTGATTATTGAAATTGCAAAAACACCGTTTCAAACGGCAGAATATCCACTGTTAGAAGTTATTATTCGATCCCATGCTGGTGGTCAAGAAGATCGATTTTTAGCATTGAACGAAACGATGATTAAAACACCTGAAGGATCTGTCGTATTTGATGTACAGATTCGCGGTGAGCATTTTGAAACATTTAGAGGAGATGGACTATGTATTAGTACACCATCTGGAAGTACGGCTTACAATAAAGCTTTAGGTGGAGCAATTTTGCACCCGTCTATCGAAGCGATTCAATTAACCGAGATGGCTTCTATTAACAACAGGGTCTTTCGTACAATTGGTTCACCTTTAATTTTACCAAAACACCATACGTGTCTACTAAAACCAATGGTTGACCGTAGTCTATTTGTTGCTATAGATCATTTTACAAATACGTATACAAATGTTAAATCGATTCAATGTAGAGTCGCCAAGGAAAAAATTCGATTTGCACGATTTAGACCATTTCCGTTTTGGAACCGAGTACGAGACTCCTTCGTAGCAGAAGGGGATACACAATTTCTTGATGAGCGTTCTCAATAGATGAACGTTATTGTAACGAAAAGAGATGTTCCTTGCTCATTAGAGGATTTCTTGAAATTTAACTTACAATTCTCCAAACGGTTTATTCGAAAGTTAAAAACCACAGAAGGATGTTTACACGTAAACGGTGCATCAGCACGAGTTATTGATCCACTTTCTGTTGGTGATGAGGTGTGTATTGAATTTCCAAGTGAAAATAGAAGCAAGCATATAATTCCTGAAAATATCCCTCTATCTATTGTTTATGAAGATAATGATTTGCTTATTTTGGATAAAGAAGAGGGTGTGACAATGTCGCCTAGTCCACAACATCCTTCTGGAACATTGGCTAATAGAATCGTTCATTATTACAATTTACATAAACTACCTTACACAGTTCATTTTGTAACGAGACTCGATCGAGATACATCTGGATTAGTGATAGTTGCAAAACATCGTCATATGCATGCATTGTTGAATAAAGCACTGGAAAATAATGAAATTATCCGAACCTATAAAGCTATTGTATATGGGAAACTAAAAGAACCAATAGGAATAATCGACAAACCCATAGCTCAAAAACCCGGTTCAATGATTGAGCGGATTGTCGATGTGTCTGGCCAACATGCGCGTACTCATTATACCGTTCATCAGTGTTTGGTAGGATTCTCTTATATATCTGTTCAACTTGAGACTGGAAGAACGCATCAAATCCGTGTACATTTTTCTCATATAGGGCATCCGTTAGTAGGCGATACGTTATATGGTGGAGAAATCGGTGAAATGAACAAACAAGCATTGCATTGTTCAACCATAAAGTTTATTCATCCCCAAACGCAGGAATCTTTAACCTTTCAATCTCCTGTACGCAAAGAAATGTCTCAATTCATTCAACAGCACGGATAAAAAAGAAAGTAGGTTTTCCATTTCAATTGGAAAACCTACTTTTTAATTACTCAAACATATACGTCCGCGTTCTAGAATAAATATTTAGAACAATTCCTATGGCTAACATATATGATAAGATGGAACTTCCACCATAACTAATAAAAGGGAGGGGCACTCCTGTAATAGGTAATAACTGGATAGACATTCCAACGTTTTGGAAGATTTGAAAAGCAAATAGTCCTATAAATCCTGTTACAATATAACTCCCATACTGATCGTTACTCTTTAAAGCGATGTGCAATAAACGATAAATGAGTAAGAACAACAGCATAAGCACAAAACAAGAGCCTACAAATCCAAATTGTTCTGAAATTGCTGTGTAGATCATGTCTGTATGGTGTTCGGGAACTTCAACTTGCATATTACTAATACCTTTTCCAAACAATTGTCCAGAACCAATGGCTCGCATCGATCGAATGAGCTGATAGCCGGATTCTAAAAATTGCTCTGGATAAATCCACCCGTAAAATCTACTTTGTAAATGTCCGAATACAGTTTTTTGTAAATATTCCCCAACTGTATTTGGAAATAAGAACCAAGCACCAAGAACTCCTCCAATAGCGACCAAACCGGCAAAAATACCAGTAAGTAAAACACGCCACTGGATACCAGAAACTAAAATAATCGATGCAGCAATCGCCATCAAAACAAGGGTACTCCCTAAGTCTGGCTGAATCACAATAAGACCCATTGGAGGAGCAGAAGCTGCTGCTATTTTTGTTAATAGTAGTAAGTCTGACTTTGTTGTGCGAACTTCATGTTTTTGATTATGTTCACTCACAATATGTGCAAGAACAAGAGTGAGTATAATCTTAAAATACTCTGCTGGTTGAATATTTATAAATGGAAGTTTAATCCCACGCGCAATCCCGTTGTAATTTTCAATGAGTGAACTTGGGAAATTTAGAAAAATCATGAATAATGGAATCATACCGATACCATAAATAATCCAAGTGATTTTTTTAAAGCGATCATAATCAACAAGCATGACAAGAACTATAATAATAGCACCTAGCACATAATATAAAAGCTGTCTTAATGGAAAGTTAAAGGGATCATACTTTTCAGGTAAGACAGGTGTCAATGTAATTAATGTAAATACACTCGTTAAACATAATAAGATAACGATGAAAATTAATATATAATCAATGTTTATTTTTGGTTGTTGTAAGTCTGACATTTATATTTTCCTAACTCTCTATATAAAATAATGAATGTTTTCATACGTATCACTTGTAATACAATCATAGACGCGTATGGCATAGATCCACTCAAATAATCGTATTCTTTATTTTAACATGAATCTTACTGAAAGAGTAATGTAGTTCTACGTTTTTCAATTTTCTTATACGAAACGTCCAAAAATTGATCAGGATATGAATCATTCACTTGTAAAAAAACGTAAAAGACTGTTACAATTTCATGGAAAAAAGGATATAATAATTGAATATCTTTCGTTCATCAATTCCATAATATGTATGTTATGGAAGGCTCATAGGATCTATAATTCCATTCATTTGAAACTACATGTTGTATTGAACGAGCTGATTGTGGTCATTATCACATTTACTCTAGTATAATACATTACAAACTATAAAAAATGAAAGCAAATTATGACAAAGTATACAAAAAATGAATGACAAAGGTGTGAAATTTGATGGCAGAAGAGTTGGAGTACTGGGATGAACTTATAGATGCATTAACAAATAATGATATTGATATATTTAGAACATACTTTTTGCTACTTCATCCTTATGATGAGGCGCAGTTTTTTATTGAACAATCTGCTGAATGGAGACATAAAATATACACGTATTTATCTCCAGAAGAAGTTGCAGTGATGTTAGAGCATATGGATTCTGATGAAAGAGTGCCATATATTGTGGAAATGGACCCACGATTTGCTTCAACAGTATTTGAACAAATGGCTGTAGATGATGCTGTAGATTTATTGAATATGTTAAATACAGATCAAGTAGCAAGTTATTTAACAATTATGAATGAAGAAGCGGCAAATCGTATTAAACATTTACTTCATTATGAAGAAAAAACTGCAGGAAGTATTATGACAACAAGTTTCGTAGCCTTTTATAAGAACGAAACTTTAAAAAAAGTCATGGATGTATTAAAACAAGAGGCACCTGCAGCAGAAACGATTTATTATTTATATATATTAGACGATGATAAAACATTGGTTGGAGTCTTATCTTTACGAGACCTTATTATTGCAGATGAAAATATGCGTATTGAGGAAGTCATGAATAAAAATGTCGTATCCGTTTCTGCCGGAAAGGATCAAGAAGAAGTCGCCCAAATGATGCGCGATTATAATTTTTTAGCTGTTCCTGTTGTGGATTTTCAAGACCACTTATTAGGAATCATAACTGTTGATGACATTATGGATGTTATGGATGAAGAGGCAAGTGATGATTATTCTAAATTTGCAGCAGTTTCCGACGTAGATCGTCCAGATGATGGGGCATTTGCTTCAGCTAAAAAACGTCTGCCTTGGCTCATTATCTTATTGTTTTTAGGGATGTTTACAGCTAGTTTGATTGGAAGATTTGAAGCAACACTAGATCAAGTTGCGATTTTAGCTATTTTTATTCCACTAATTGCTGGAATGGCTGGAAATACTGGTACCCAATCTCTGGCTGTTGCTGTTCGTGGTATTGCAACTGGAGATTACGGAAAACAAGGGAAAATGCGTTTGCTCTTGAGGGAGGCAACAACTGGTTTAATTACAGGATCTGTCTGTGGAGCCTTACTCGTCATTGTTATTTATTTATGGAAAGGCGAGTTGTTTTTAGGTATTTTAGTCGGTATTTCTATTTTAATTACACTCATTGTCGCAACATTATCAGGATCTATCATACCAATCTTTATGGATAAAATGAAAGTAGACCCTGCTGTTGCTTCAGGGCCGTTTATAACAACCATTAATGATATCATATCTATATTGATTTATTTCGGTATTGCAACCAGCTTTATGCGTTTTCTCATATAATTACGTATAATACGTGTGTCATTTGGATAATAGACAAATGACACACTTTTTTATTTCATTCATACAATGTAGAGAATTTCATGACTGGAATGGGGATTCTTTTAGTGCTATTTCAGTTGGAATTCATCACCTGAACTAAAGGAGTTCGAGGAATATGAAAAATGAACATCAAGAATTTGAGCCTTTAATGTATATTGAACAAAGAAATGAACGTGTGTCTCGACCGTTTATGCAGCAGACATATTCGAGCTTAGAGAAGGAGTCTTCACAAGAAGAAATTCGAAGTGAAGACAAACAAAAACGCACATCCAAAAAGAAAAGGAAGCGCTCGGTTCATAGACATATGCACGTGGAACCAATACCCGAATTAGATGACTCAGTAGAAATAGAAGAAACAGAATCAGACATAAAAGAAGCAGAAGAAGGGCAATCTTTTGCAGAATTATCCATAGAGGAAAAAGTGAAATATTGTACATCTACATCGAGTTATATCCCGAAAATACACTGTATGATTAAAACGAAGGAGCAAACGATTGTTGGAACGATTGCTAATTATGAGGAAGGAATTGTTCGTATTCGCCCGCAAAAAAGTCGAATGAATGTTGAAACTCCAATTGAAGACATCTTAAGTATTCGTATGACAGGTTTTTAACAAAGAAAATCACCATACATTGGTGATTTTCTTTGTGTAGAGCATTTATGCCTACATTGCATTAATTGCTGGTAAGCAAGTAACATGACAGAAGCATTTTAAGTCAACTGTTATACAGATTCCAGTTGCACGAAGCTGGTCTGTTTTTTGGTTAAATGGGCACGATTGATTTTTAGATTGACCTAATTCAGTTCGATCTACTAATAATTCAATGACTGCACAACAATCGTCTGTTACTTTTTTTACACGGAAGTAAAAGCTTGATACTTTTTTACTAATATCCCTCGGGTATGCACCATAACCTTTGAATGGTTCACACGTTGAAGAACAATAAAGCAGTAAAGGTACAGTATCTAAACCAGGACCACCTTCACTTGTTCCAAGTAAATCATTAATGGACTGTTCACATCCTGTATCACAACAGTCATTAGCAATATCGTCTTGAACACCTGCTATTTCCTTCAGGATATCACATACACAACTTCCTGTACGATGATCTTTTCCACAACTCATAAATGAATTCCCCTTTCCAATTCGTATTGACTTCTCCCAGTCACTTATAGAATATGTTGGGGGGAATTGATTGTGTAGGCATGTAACATCCCTTTGAATGAATAGTTAGGAGGAGGCAGCTGGAGCGTTTTTCTTAATTTTTTTATGAAAATGTTTTTCCTTAATTTTATAATAGGGGAGTACATATAATTTTTCATCCTTATACTCAGCATAGAAAACCTCATGGATATGATCCATATATTGTTTTTGGACTTCTTTTTCCACCCATTCCCGTGTTAAATCAGCTTCCGCTAAGTTATCTTCAATGAGTTCACCGTCTGTAATAATTGTCATAGCAATCTCGGGTTTCTTTTGTTTCACTTGTAGATCTGATATAGTCGGGGTTTGAAAAGCAGCTTTCTTTAAAACAGATACATCACCATTGGTTTCTAAAATAGCGTACTCGACTTCTTGTACAGAAAAGATATCTTTCATCCGTAGTAAATGTTGAATTTCTTCTACGTCTACTTTGTTTTTTCGCATTTCTTCATATACAAACTTACCTTCATATATAATCATTGAAGGTTTTCCCTCTAATAAAAATCGAGAGCCTTTAAATTTTTGGGTAATGATTTCTACGATAAATAGTAGCGAACCCCATAAAAAGATAACATATCCAATATCAAGTACTCCGGCTTTTTCATCAAATAAGGCGTTTCCAACAAGTTCACCAAGTACAAGTGCAGCAATAAAATCAAAAGCAGTTAATTGTGAAATTTGGGTTTTTCCTAACACTTTCGTAAGTAGAAAGAGGGCGGTAAAACCAAATATGGTTTCATAAAGCATTGGTAGCATATTGTTCATTTGCACGTATCTCCCTATAGAAATGTATTGTAGAAACGACCTATTTCACACTGTAAAGATTAAGTTACAT
>DATGUV010000116.1:0-10548 GCA_035301025.1 Bacillota bacterium
GTTGAGACCCTGCCCTGGCAAAGGGTATGTCGACGTTGGCTGCAAAGGCCGGTTTTAGTCGACCTTCCTTAGTATCGAGGAGGCTCAGTAGCTGCCCGCGGAAAGCATCCGCCTAGATTCCAAGCTAACTCCACTTAATATGAATGTTCGGATTTTCTTTGCGATTAATGTATTATGAAATTGATTCGAATAAAAAAAGATTTGAAATAGGAGTGTTTATATTGAATAGAGTAGCTATATGTCCAGGGAGTTTTGACCCTATTACAAATGGACATCTTGATATTATTACGAGAGGTTCAAAAATATTTGATCAAATTATTGTAGCGTTATTTAACAATCAATCAAAAGAACCTTTATTTACGGTAGAAGAACGAGTCGCATTGATTGAGAAAGTGACCGCCCATTTACCGAATGTTGTAGTTGACTCGAGTGACGGATTACTTGTCGATTACGCAAAAGAAAAAGGGGTTCATGTAATTTTAAGAGGGTTAAGAGCAGTTAGTGACTTTGAATATGAAATGCAAATTACCTCAATGAACCGAAAATTAGATCCGCAAATCGAAACATTTTTTATGATGACTAATAATCAATATTCATTTTTAAGTTCAAGTATTGTTAAAGAAGCAGCAAAATATCATTCTTCCGTTGCAGACCTTGTTCCTAAAGAAGTAGAAGAAGCGCTTATTCAAAAGTATACATAATTTTATATGAAGTATAATTCCTTCAAAGGACGTTTGTATAATTTCAATATAAACGTCCATTTTTATTTTGCTTTCCACGTTATGAAGGCTTTCGTTTGTATAACAATATATAACAAGCATATATACTTAAACATAAGAAGGTAATTATGGCTCCATACATTTCGAAAAAGTGTAAGATTTTTTCTGCAACGTGTTTGTGCGTTGATTGATCGCCAGTAGATAGGACAGACTCTGATTTTTTAGCAAGATAAAGTGGGTGATATAAAAGAAGTGCAAGAATACTAGCGAATATGCCATGTAATATTCGCGCGAAAAAATATGGATAAAAACGAATGTCAGTTTTGGCAATAATACTAGCAACTTGAGCCTGGACGGATAGTCCGTTAAAACCGAGCATAAAGCTCACAAGGATGATATGGTGTAAAATTGGATCGGTTTGTAATTGCGCAATCATCTGTGCACCAATAGTAATTTCAAACAATCCGGATAAAAAAGGAAGTGCAAATGCAAGGGGAATCCCAATAATATGAAAGATGGATTGAATGCTATGAACAATGAGTGGTGTGATTCCTGTGACTAAAAGCAATGAAGTTAATACAGAAAATAAAATTATAAACCCACCAATCATTAGTAACGTTTGGATAGATTGTGTGACTGCTTGACCAAGCATATGACCAAGTGGATGGTTATGCTTCATTCGAGTATGATGCATTTCTTTAAATGCTCGAGTGACTGAAAATGTTTTGCTAGGTTTAGTTGGATGTTTTTTTTCTTCACTTTTTCCGTGGAATCGCATGCATATACCAACAAGAGCATTGCCAATATAATGAGCAACTGCAATTAGTAATCCAAGCTGAGGGTTATGAAAAAAGCCAACAGCGATGGCTCCAAAAATAAATAACGGACTAGATGCATTTGTAAATGAAACCAGTCGTTCTGCCTCGATTTGTGTAAGAATGTTTTCTTCACGTAGTCGGGTTGTAATTTTAGCTCCTGAAGGATATCCACTAGCCATCCCCATCATCCATGCAAAACTCCCACCCCCTGGAACATTGAATAATGGACGCATGATCGGTTCAAACAGTACCCCTATAAATGTAACAACCCCAAAGCCAATAAGAAGTTCTGCAGTAATAAAAAAAGGAAGTAAAGAAGGAAAAACAATTTCCCACCACATTTTAAGTCCTTTAACACTTGCTTCAAATGCCTGTCCAGGATAAGTGATTAAAATCACTGCCAACAGGATTGTTATGATAAAATAAAATAATGTTTGGCTTTTATTCTTCACAGTTACGTCTCCTTCTAGTATAACAGTTTATTCTGTACATCTTAGAAAAGTACATGTAATATATAGTTTGTCTTATAGGTGTAAATAGCTTGTTTTAACTATTAGTATGAATATACGCAATGATGATCATTGTTTATTCCAAAACTTTGTAAAAAGTGGTTGTATGGAGAGGAGAAATGTGCATGCGTTTTTCATTTTCAAGAAGAAATCTATTGATATTTGCAATAGCGATTGTTATTGCAGTTTTTTTATCTGTTTATAAATTGCCTTATTATATTCATAAACCAGGTAGTGCTGATCCACTTGATCCAATCGTACACGTAGATGGAGGATATGAAAGTTCGGGGGAAATGCATTTAATGACCGTGCGAAGTTCTGTAGCTACGCCGGTACAATACATATTTGCACAGTTTTTACCGTATCATGATATTATTCCAATTGAAGATGTTCGCCCAGAAGGAGTCACAGAAGAAGAATATCGTTTGTTACAATTGCAAATGATGGAAGACTCCCAGCTTTCTTCAAAGGTTGTTGCATATACCGCAGCTGGAGCAGAGGTGGAGTTTTCTTACAATGGAGTGTATGCTGCGGCAGTTGTTGAAGGAATGCCAGCGGAAGGACATATTGAAGTAGGCGATCAGATTGTAGCTATCGACAATCAAGAAGTGAACCAGTCCTCTGAAATGATTGATATTGTGGAAAAGAAGGAAGTTGGTGAAGATGTTCACATCCTTCTGAATCGCGATGGGGAAGAAGTTGAGACAGTGATTCAAGTAGATATCTTGGATGAAGAGAGTGGACGTGTAGGAGTCGGAGTTCAATTGGTGGAGGATCAAGACGTTACCGTACATCCTGATGTTGAATTTTCTAGCGGAAATATAGGTGGTCCAAGTGCGGGACTCATGTTTGCTTTAGAAATGTATGATCAACTAACTGAGGAGGATTTAACGAGAGGGTATTCCATTGCAGGAACAGGAAAAGTAAATGTAGATGGAAAGATTCTTCCAATTGGCGGGATAGATAAAAAAGTAGTTGCAGCGGATCGAGAAGGTTGTGAGATCTTTTTTGCACCGAATGAAGAAGGAAGCCCTACATCAAATTATGCCTTAGCTAAAGAAACAGCCGAAGATATTCAAACGGATATGAAAATTATTCCGGTGGATAGTTTTGAGGAAGCACTTGAATATTTACAAGATTTAGATATAAAGGAGTAACATATAAAGCCCATCTCTAGCATGATGAAGAGATGGGCTATTATTATGGAACGATGATTGGTGGAGCAAATGCTTGTTTTCTTGCCTCTCGCTGTAACTTAGGAGACAGTACACTATAGTAGGTTTGTAAAGCACGTTCTTCTAAAGTTGCTAATGGATGTTGTTCGCGCTTAAACGATGTTCGAATAGGAATTTCGATAGCAGCTTTTTTCTCATGAAGATACGTTCTACCTCGTTCGGTCATTCCAAGTAAATGAATATATGGAATTGGTCGATCTTCTAAAAATGGAGCTACATCTTGTTTGGTTACATGATTTAGAATAAACGTGAACATCCGTTGCAGTCGACTCCATGTATACCGTTTCGTTTTTATAAGTTTCATCCAGTGGGAAAAAGATGTTGCATGCTGAGCAGTTTCTTTTAAACGATGTTCGATCCCTTCTTCAATGGTATATATTTGCGCTAGCTCTTTTGTAGACATGGATAATACTCGGTAGTGCACATAAGGAAAGTAAGCTTCCCATTCATGCCATTTCTCAAATGTCTCCAAATATGATCTGAGAATGTGTTCTGATCCTGGAGGCATTGCTTGCTCAATGGGTTCTCCTGTAAATAAATGTTTACGGATGCTTGTTGCACTTGCAATTGGTGCAGTCATTTCAGAATCATGATATGCACTTTGCTTTCTTTCAATAGTTTCCATATGTACCGACAATTTTGCATCCATAACAGTTTTTACATAACTATATCCAAGAATATTGTTTGGTTGGTGAAAATCGATAACAGGTTTTGTTGTCGATAAAGACGAAAAAGTATTGGCATGTGCCCGAGGAAATGACACTCCTTTAGCTAATTGTTCTTTTAACTTCTTTTCATAGGTTTCTTGATGTTGGGATAATATTGTATATGTATGGTAAAAAGAATCAATGGTACCAGATTCACTCCCAAAACAAATGGAGGAAATTCCTAAATGGTTTAACGTATGTACAGCACCATAAGCAAACAAATCACTACTTTGAACTGCATAAAAAAATGGGAGTACAACAACAATATCTACTCCATGACTAAGAGCTGCCTGTGCCCGGTAAAAGGGATTGATAATTGCTGGTTCTCCCCGTTGTAGGAAAGGACCACTCATAACTGCAATGATACAATCAGACTCTGTTTTTCTTTTCGCCTCTTGCACATGGTGTGCATGACCATTATGAAAAGGATTATATTCAACGATTACTCCACAAGCTTCCATACCATCACTCCCTTAAGTGCTAATACTAGTGTAGTCAATATATGTATTTCATACGTAAACGATTGCAATTTGTAACCATTTAAACACACATTTTATTGTACCAAATATTTACCATGAAGTGAACGCTGTACAACCTAGACATTTGTTGATAAAATAAAAAAGGAGCAATGAAAAATGTAAAGAAATATAGGTTGACAAATGCCGATTTTTCTTTTAAAATTATTCATGTTGCCTAGAGGTGATGATATTGAAATTTGCTGTTAGTCAAATCCAAAAAGATGCGTTACAGCAACCAATGACATTTGATCGAGAAGTGGATGTTTCTGAAATTGAAACATTGGAAAATGATATTTTAAAAGCATTTCCAGTACATGTAGTAGGATCAGTTGTCCTACAAGGAGAGGAAATGATTTTCTCATTCAATATTTCGGGAAAGGTGATTTTACCTTGTGCACGAACTCTTGTAGAAGTTCCTTATGATTTTGACATTGATGCATTAGAGATTTTCACGACCGCATTAACCATGACGGAAGAGGATGAAGAAGATGAAGTTCACTTTATAGATGGAGAAGTGATTGACTTAACTCCACTCATAAAGGAAAATATTTTGCTTGAAATTCCGTATCGTGTATACTCAAAAAATGAGGAAGTACTTCGCAATGCACTTGTGCAAGGAGACGGTTGGGAACTTGTTGAAGAATCAGAAGAAGTAGAAGAAGACGAAGAACAACCAATAGATCCACGCTTGAATAAGTTAAAGCAATTTATGGACAAGAATAACAATGAGAAGTAAGATGCTCCCAATAAAGGAGGTGTAGGGCATGGCAGTACCTAAAAGAAGAACATCGAAAAAAGTAACAAGACAACGTCGTACACATAAAAAATTGCACGTTCCAAACATGGTAGAATGCTCAAACTGTGAAGAATTAGTTCGACCACATCACGTATGTAAAGCGTGTGGGCATTATGATGGGAAAGAAGTTTTAAGCAATTAATCAAAGATGAAGCAGGTCACTATGTGATCTGCTTTTTTGATATGTATAATGGTGATGATTCAATGCAGGTTGTTGAAGTGGACATGTATAAAAGTACCGTATTTACTTGAGTGAATTTTGTAATTTCGAAAATTACCTATTTCAATACAGCAAGTCGTTTTAAGCTACATAGTGGAACTACATGTTATATGATTAGCAGACCACACTATTATGAAATTCATTCACTTATAATAAATTTTTTTACATGAGAATACGCATGAAAAGGTGGGAGACACATGACATATGTCACTTATGAACGTCATTCTGAAGGATATGGTGAAATTACGTTACAACGCCCTCAAAAACACAATGCGATTAACGGGGAAATGATAGAAGAGTTTGAATCTTGTTTAGAACAGGCAAAAGAAGATACGATTTCATTTTTAGTGATTACTGGTGCAGGAGATGACACATTTTGCGCTGGTGGAGATTTACATTATTTCCATGGGCAGTTGGACAATGAGCATGCCTTTTCACACTTATACCCAATGAAAGAAATACTTCACACCATCCTTCTATTTCCAGTACCGACGATTTGTTTATTAAACGGGAATGCTTTTGGTGGCGGGTGCGAGTTAGCAACTTCATGCGATATTCGTATTGCAAAAGCTGATACACGTTTTGGTTTTACCCAGTCGACGTTAGGAATTGTCCCTGGATGGGGTGGTGGAACGTTATTGTATGAAAAGGTACATACAAGTTTTGCTTTTCAATGGATTACTGAAGGTGCCACGTACTCAGTGGAGAAGTTATATGATAAAGGATGGATTCATTCAATTGTGACATCAGAAGATTTTAACGACCATAGCCTCATTTTAGCTCCTTATATCCATAAAACCATTGAACAGTTGGAAGCTTTAAAGACCCAATATAAACAACAAATTTTAGCACTTAGTTTAAGTGCGCGTATGAATGAAGAAGTAAGGCATTGTGCAAGCTTATGGAATTCACCTGCACATCAACATGCGGTAAAACAATTTTTAACAAAATAATATCTTAAAGTCTACGAAGTCTGTTATTCGCTAAATGGTTCAAGATAATCATAGAAAAAAGCCTAATCGGATTCTATCAGACCTCTCTTATGCATATAGTACAACAAATGCACAAGGAGGTATGTTATGAATTCAACTCGTCAAGACTCTTGGACAAAAGAAGAAGATGTATTACTAGCCGAAACAGTCTTACATTATATTCGTGAAGGAAAAACTCAACTAGAGGCGTTTAAGAAAGTAGGCAAGAAACTAGGGCGCACGTCAGCGGCTTGTGGTTTTCGGTGGAATGCTACAATACGTAAAAGATATGAACATGCGATTGTACGTGCGAAAGAAGAGCGTAAAAAAGGCATGAATGATTGGGAGGAAACACCACCCACAACATCCGATCAACCCCGTAGTAATCATATTGATACTGCTATTTTATTGTTAAAAGAAATGAAATATCAAACTGCACTTCAGCATAAAACTACGAATGAGAAGGTTGTAGAAGGCTATGAGAAATTAAAGAAAGAAAATGAAGGATTGAAAAAACAAATTTCTCGTTACGAAGAGGCCTGGAATGAAATGGGAAAACTTTGGAATTGGATAGAGAATCCTGAGATATAAAAAGAATGTACCTTTGAGCGAAATCAATCCGTTCAATAGGTACATTCTTTTTCATGCGAAGAATTATGTATGTTCACGAACTCCTTCTGGCATCCAAATTAACGGATTCGCTCCAAGGTCGCGTTCCATATTATACGATGCCTTCTCAAAACCCATTTTTTTCCAAAATTCATGAGAATTAATACGTGGATTCGTTTTAATTGGCATGTTAAAATCTTTTGCAAATGAAACGAGAGCTTCACCATACCCTTGTCTTTGAAAATCAGGCAACACTTCTACTTTCCAAAGTTCTAAGTAGTCTTGTGGTGGATTGAAAAAGTGATCATATTTTTTTGAAACCGTATACAAACTCATGCGAGCAATAAGTCGATCACCGAAGTAAATACCGTAAAATGGTGAATCACTATCATTTTCAATCATATTTGTACGTAAATCTTCTAACATAGAAAGTTCTTGGTTTCCATACTCCTTGAATTGTTTAAATTCCTCAAGTGTTTTATAATTAATTCGTAATTTAGTAATTTTAACATCTTTCATAGTATCTAACCCCTTCCATCGTATTCAAAGCATGTTGTCATCAATTTCAAAAGGATTTTATGTGAATCGTTGCTTTAAAAAGGCGCACAAGTGAAATTGATTGCTATTACTAGTATAATATAAAATTATAAAGAATGATATGAAGAATGTGCCTCTTGGTCATTTCTTTATTGTTCGATGACTGGAGTGATGATCATGGTGAGCGCCTTTGGAACAATGGTTGCCTATATTATTAGTTTTTTCATTGCGTTTCCATTTCTATTAACAATTGTGTTGTATCTAGGCAATATAATGATTCACGTCCATCCATTAAAAGCATTTCATCGTTCAATGGCGTGGTCAACGTTTTTTTATATATTTTCAGTGATTCAAATGCTATCGATGTTCTTTGAAAAATTCTTTATTGGAATCTTTGCTTGTTTATTTTTAATCACTTTATCAGGTCTTATTATCTATCAGTATCGCAAAGGCACGGATATTGAACTTAAAAAAGCGAGTCGTATTTTGTGGCGTATATGTTTTTTGCTTTTTAATGGTTTATATTTTGTGCTAGTTTTTTACGGAATTGTTCTTAAGCTATATTGAATATATATTTGAGTGAAATTCATACTGACCAAAAATAGCTATCTCACTACTACATGTAGTTTGGAACGACTTAACGGAACTCCATGTACTAGCGAGGTAGTTTAAAATACGTATTATGAAATGCATTAACTTATCAGAACGAACTACATGTTATGTAGGTATCGTAAAAACTACGTATTACGAAAGTCATAAATTTGATAAACAATTCACATGAAAAGTATGGCAGACTTATGTACAATAGGGATAGCACCGCGTGAGAGGAGTACATACATTGATAGACATTCAACCAATTCAATGGAAACAACATAGTAATTTTATTGATGATTATCGCAATCATCATGGACAAGCGACAAACTTTTTTTCATATAAACCATACGAATCCTTAGCATCTCGGCATGCATACGTCATGAAACAACGCTACCCACGACAACCATTGGTAGATGCCCTTAAACAAATGCATGAAAACTGGGGAGCTCCTGAACATACCTATACATATATTGAAACATTACTTGATGAAGAAAGTACTGTTGTCATTGGTGGTCAGCAGGCCGGTGTCTTAACTGGACCTCTTTATTCGATGAATAAATTAATTTCAATTATTGCCTATGCGCGTGAACAAGAAAAAACATTAAAAAAACCTGTACTTCCAGTGTTTTGGATTGCTGGTGAAGATCATGATTTTGATGAGATTAATCATGTGTTCATTCAAGAGAAAAATGAATTGCATAAACACCGCATCCATCAAATTGTTTCTGAAAAAGCAACCGTCTCTTCAACAAAAATAGATCATGGAATTGTTGGGAAGTGGGTAGATGTCGTATTTGCTTCCTTGGCAGAAACCGTGCACATACGGGATGTATATAATATGGTGCATCGATGTTTGCAGGCATCTGAAACGTATGTGGATTTTTTCGCACGGATGCTATTTGAGTTATTACCAGATGAATCATTTATCTTAATTGATTCAGCAGATCCACGAACTAGGGACATTGAAAAACCGTTTTTTAAACAATTAATTACGCATCAACAACAAATTGCTACATCTATTTATCATACAGATGTTACTTTTACGCGAGAAGGATATGATTCGATTGTTGACGTCTCTCCAAATGATGGACATTTATTTTACCATGTAGATGGGGAACGAATATTACTTGAGCGTGATACAAGGAACAACTGGGTTGGGAAACAAGATGAAATTTCTTTTACAAATGAGGAACTTCTCCGCATAGCTACAAAAGATCCACATTTACTAAGTAATAATGTAATGACGCGGCCTTTGATGCAAGAAATGCTTTTTCCCACTTTGGCCTTTGTAGGGGGAAATGGAGAAATTACATATTGGGCTCTTTTGAAAAAGGCTTTTCAAGTTATCGGTTGTGAAATGCCTCCTGTGATACCGAGATTGTCGTTCACGTATATTGATCAAAAGACTAATCATCTATTGAAAAAATTACATGTGGACGTAACGGACGCGATTGAACATGGTGTCCATACTCAACAATTTCATTTTATTCGAAAACAAAGTGTGCCACCTATTGATACGATGATGTCAACATTCAAAAAACAGATTAAACAATTGTATGAACCACTTCATCAGTTTGCACGTGATATTCGAGGGGACATGGGCGAGTTAGCCGAAAAAAATGAGGAAATTGTCTTAAAGGAACTCACGTACTTACAAAAACGAATACAACAAGCAACAGAAGAACAAGTAACCCAGGTGATTGAACAATATGATTTTATAAATACAGTCATTCATCCACATAGAGGTTTGCAAGAACGTGTTTGGAATCCGGTTCCACTACTAGTTGGAGAAGGATTAAGTATTTTTGAGAGTCTTTTACAAAAAGACTTTGATTTCAAACAACCTCATTACGCAGTGTATGTATAACATACTTCATATTCGTATACGAACAAATCATGTATACACCCACTTTTACCATCTTAAATAAGTGACAATTTAATATGAAGATAACTAGTTACAAGGTGATTCCAAGGTTCATTTGGAATCACCTTTTTAATGTCCATCGTACCCGCTACCTGAAAAAATCATTGTTTTGGTCACATTGGAGCGTTCCTCATGCCTGTTACCTAAAAAATATCGTTTGTTTGGTCACATTGGCTCGCGCCTCGTACCCATTACCTGAAAAAATCGTAGTTTTGGTCACATTGGATCGTGCCTCATGCCCATTACCTGGAAAAATTGTTGTTTTGGTCACATTGGGTCGTTCCTCATGCCCGTTAGCTGAAAAAATCATTGATTCGGTCACATTGGATCGTGCCTCATGCCCGTTTTCTGGAAAAATTGTTGTTATGGTCACATTGGGTCGTTCCTCATG